>CAZANT010000057.1:0-11356 GCA_964486575.1 uncultured Burkholderiaceae bacterium
GGTCTGGGCGCTGGTGGCGATCTGGCCGCACGCGCGTTGGGTGGCGCTGGTGAATGTGCCCTACATGCTGTGGGGTGCGTTTGCCACGGTGTTGCAGTTCACCCTGACCTGGCTGAACCGCCCCGCCGGCTGATCGGCTGTGGCGGGCAGTTCAGACGAACAGCGCCTCAAACCCCTGTTCAGGCTCAAAGCGCCGGTTGCGGAACACCAGCCGCGTGGGCCCGGGCCAGGCGCGCTCGGGCACCGGGTGGCGAGGGTCGCCTGGGTAACAAATCACGCGCTGGCCGTCCTGGTCAAACGGTTCCGGCAGCACGCTGGGAGGCGCGCGGTGGCGGGCGGCAGAGAACACGCTGTCTGGGCTGGCATGCGGTGCCAGATGGGCCAGCGTCATGATCTGAGGGGGCGCCAATTCCACCTGCCCAGCCCAATACCGTTCCAGTGCTGCGCGCGGCGTAAGCCAGACGCTGGCCGTGGCCTCAAAGTTGTCGTGCAGGGCAGTTTGGTTGGCGGGCACCGCCGCGACAAAGAAACGGGTGTCAAAGCGCTTGCTCATGCCGAGCGAGGGCATGCGTGGCGTGATCCAGCGTGACCAGGGCAGCATCGCCCGGGTATTCAGCTGCACCCCCAGGTGCGCCAGCGCCGCGCCAAAAGACTTGCCATCGCGAAGCTGGTCGGTCACCTCGGCCGGGTTCACCGGCTGGCCGTGCGCGGTGTGGGCCAGCAGCACGCCACATTCCTCAAACGCCTCGCGCAGGGCGGCCACATAGAGGCTGGCGGCGGTGGCGGGGGTGATGTCGGGCTCGTGCAGCGTGTGGTGCAGGGTGTCCACTGGCTGGTCAAGCAGGGTGTGGGTGGCGGGGGTGGCGTCGTCGGCATCGACCTTGCCGCCAGGGAACACGTACAGCCCGCCCAAGACGTCGGACGCGCGGTTGCGTTGCAGCAAGAACACCTCCAGCCCAACGGGTGCCTGCCGCAAAAGAATCACGGTGGCGGCCATGCGTGGCGGGGTGTCGACGATTTCGGAGCTGAGTTGCATCGGGTGGGGCCAAGAGGGCGAAAATGGGTCGCAGTGGTCGCTGGGGAGTAGTTTTTAAGTCATGTTGGCATCGAGGCCTAGTCAAATCTTGCGGATTAGCTATAAAGAAAATAGCAACCACCGTCGATGAGGGTCGAGGGTCAGAGGTTACCGCAGACCGGCTGCGGCCCTGATCGCACGCGAAACGCCAACTCATGTTAGCTTCCGCCCCACAAAAACGAAAAAACCGCCGTGACCAGTCCACCCCTGTCCCCCCTGCAATCGCGCCTGGCGGCGCTCCCAGCCGACCGGCTCCGGGGCATGCGCCGTGGCCTGGAGAAAGAAAGCCTGCGTGCGCAGCCGGGTGGTGGCCTGGCCCTCACACCGCACCCAGCCGCGCTCGGCTCGGCGCTGACGCACCCACACATCACGACCGACTTCAGTGAGTCGCAGGTGGAATTGGTCACCGGCGTGCACACCAGTGTCGAGGCCTGCTTGGCCGAGCTGACCGAGATTCACCAGGCCACCTACCAAGCGCTGGCCGAAGCCGGTGACGAGATGCTTTGGGTCTCCAGCATGCCGTGCGGGCTGCCGACCGACGAGACCATCCCGCTGGGGCGCTATGGTTCGTCCAATGTGGGGCGGGCCAAAAGCGTCTACCGCATGGGGCTGGGCCACCGCTATGGGCGACGGATGCAGACCATCTCTGGCATCCACTACAACTGGTCGCTGCCTGGCGTGGACAGCGAGGCCTACTTCGGCCTGATTCGCAACTTCCGCCGCCATGCCTTTTTGCTGCTCTACCTGTTGGGTGCCTCTCCCGCGGTGTGCACCAGCTTCGTGGCTGGCCGCCCGCACGAGTTGCAGCCCCTGGGCGAACACACCATGCACATGCCGCACGGCACCTCGCTGCGAATGGGTCGGCTGGGCTACCAAAGCGACGCGCAGGCCTCGCTGGCGGTGAGTTACAACAGCCTGGACGGGTACGCCGCGTCTTTGCACCACGCCCTCACTCAGCCCTACCCGCCGTACCAGGCCATTGGCGTGCGCAATCCGGGCGGCGACTACAACCAACTCGCCACCACGCTGCTGCAAATCGAAAACGAGTTCTACGGCACCATCCGACCCAAGCGGGTGATCTTCCCTGGCGAGCGGCCGCTGCACGCGCTGCGAGAGCGCGGGGTGGAGTACGTCGAGGTGCGCCTGCTCGACCTGGACCCCTTCGTGCCCATTGGGATTACCGCGCCCACGCTGCGGCTGCTGGACGTGTTTTTGCTGCACTGCCTGCTGAGCGACAGCCCACCCGATTCACCGCAAGAAATTGTGGAGTTGGCCCACAACCAGCATCGCACCGCGGCGCGCGGCCGGGAGCCCGGCCTGTGCCTGCTGCGCCAGGGCCAGGAGGTGCCGTTGGCGCACTGGGGCGCCGAGCTGCTGGAAGCCTTTGTGCCGATTGCCGAAACGCTGGACGCGGCGCACGGCAGCGGCCAGCTGCACGCCGGCGCGGTGGCGGCGGCCTTAGCCGCGCTGCACGAGCCGGCCAGCGTGCCGTCGGCCCGCGTGCTGGCCGCGGTCACCGCGCACGACCAGTCCTTCATTCGCTTTGTGCAGGCGCAGTCGGCCGCCACCCAGGCCGCGCTGCGCGCGCTGCCTTTCAGTGCCGCACAGCAGGCACGGTTTGCCGCCCTGCGAGAGCGTTCCCTCGCTGACCAGCGCGCCATCGAGGCCGCCGACACCATGCCGTTCGAAATTTACCGCGAGCAGTACACCTCGCCACTGCGCCTGGGCTTGCCGCGCACCAAAGCCCGCCAGACGGTCTAACGCGCTGCCCACAGGGCAGTTGTCAGACCAAATCGGCCTTGAGGCCCGGTAAATCCTGGCGGCGATGCGACGACACGTGCGTTTCGGCCTGTTCACCCCAGTAGGCGGCGGCTGCCAGCCAGCTTTCCCAGACGCAGCCATTGCAGCCGCGGCCGCAGCAGCTGGTGGGCTCGGGTGGCGGGGGCCTCAAATGCACTCCAACTGCTGCGGCCTGCTGCTGCCAATGGCGGAACATTGCCAGCGCGCTGTCCCGGTCGGTCACCTTAGGCGGCTCCGCCGCCACGGTCAGACCTCGCCGCCGAACTTCTTGACGAGGTTGGCAATGTACTTTTCCACCAGCTTTTCAAACTCGGCTTCCACCACCGGCCCCACCACCATCTTCATCAGGCCGGGCAGCGGCACCGTCATCTCGCCCGTGATCTTCAGTTCCAGTGCGGTGGATTTTTTGTTGTCGGTGATCTTCCAGTGGCCACCCACCAGCGCGTTACCCACCCCCTTGACCGGCGTCCATTTCACCAGCCCCTTGGCTTGGTCGCTCACGTACTTGCTGGCGTACACCGTCTGAATGTTTACCTGGGCGGTGCCCACTTTTTCCATTTCCCACTGAAAGGCACCATCACCCAGGTCGGTGAGCGACTGCACCTTGGGGAAGAAGCTGGCCGAGGTGGGCACGTCGGCCAGCACCGCAAACACATCCGCCGCCTTGGCTTTGACGCTGAATTCGTAGCCCATGTCGATGTTGACGGTGATGGCCATGTTGTCTCCTGTTGTTGTGCGAAAAAGGGAATTTCATTGTGCCACTGGCCAGCATTCGCTGGCCAGTGTGTTGCCTGCCAGCATTCGCTGGCCGTCGCTGTTTGCCAGCCCGGCTGCCGGGCTGGATCTTCAGGCCGCTTTGCGGGCGCGGGCCTTGCGAATCGGCGACACGCGGCGCTTGGCCGGAGCGTCGGCAATCTTGTTGACCAATTGGCCGGACTTGGCTTCAATCTGGCTGGCCAGCTTGCTCACCACTTCGGCGGCGGGCAAGGCGGCCTGGGCGATCTGGCTCAGGGCTTTCACGCCGGTTTGGGACTCAAAGCGGCTGGCGTTGGCGGCCACTTGGGTCACGCCCTGGCCAGCCAGCGCCACAAACTTGTTCACCACTGCTTCGGCGCCATTGCTCGTGAGCAGCAGGCCCTTGTGGTAGTAGCTGGCCACAAAATCGTGGGCAGCCTTGGCGTTCTTGCGCACGTCGCTGGCCAACTGGCTGCGCGACTCGGCGAAAGCGCGATCCCAGCGTGCGTCGACGAGGCGGGCAACGCGCTCGCCACCGGCGCGGTAGGCGTTGATGACGTTGCCGGCGGTGTTGCCGTAGGAAGTGATCAGGTCGTTGGTGACCGCGGAGAGGGAAGCAGTGCTCATGAGAAGGTCCTCAGTGGTTGATAGAGCCATTCTCAGTACTTACCCTAGTGGGTGCGCCCTAATTCCGGGGTTTTCGCTAGGGGATGCTGCCTAGCCCCCACGCCAGTGGGCTATTTCAACTTGGCGATTTTGCCGCGCGGGATCACCGCCGTCACAGGCGGGGTGGGGCGGTCGGACACGGCGCCGGTCTTGGGCACGGTGGCATCCTTCTTCGGCTTTTTGTCCATCTTGTTGCTGCGTTGTTCGCCTTTGGCCATGGTCGCTCCTGCTGTGTGTGGGCGCTCGGGTCAGATGGCCGGAGCGGGTCACCGATGGTAGCCGCATCCGCGGCCATCCTGCGCTGTCAGTCCAGCGGGAAGACGCTGTCTTGCGCGCCGGGTGTGCAGTCGTCTGGCAGCGGCTCCCAGCCCTGGCGAACCACCACATGGCGCGTGGTGTGGCACAGTTCGACTCGCCGGACGCCATCAATGCGCGAGCGCACAAACGACTCGATGGCGCGCGGTGTGCTGACGCGGTAGCGCCAGGCCGACAGATCGTCGGCCGGATGGTCGTTGCGGTGGAGCAGAGGCAACATGGCGCTGACCCACATCGTCACCGGGTTACCGGCCTCGAACACTGTGGGCGTGTAACCAGACGCCTGCAACCAGCGTTGCGCGGCGGCGCGTGGTTCGTCGTTGACGGCAGGCGGGTTCCAGGCGGTGGCCAGCAGTTCGGCCACCCATTGGTTGCAGTTCTGGTAGCTCGCGCTGAAGGGGTAGGCGTTGGCGCTGTAGTTGCCGCCGAGCAACTGCAGTGCCCGCGGGTTGTTGAGCGCAGTCTGCTCCAGTGGCTCGGCCTGCGCGGTCGGCAAAAACACCAGTGAGACAAAACCCAGGTCGGGGTTGCTGCCGCCCAGCACAAAGCCCGACATGCCCTGGTCAAACAAGCGCGGCTGCTGTTCGTCGCAGGCGTAATACAACTGGCGGATGGCCCAGGGCGCGGCGGGGTTGGCCTGCAGGCTCAGGCCGGCGTGCGAGTAGCGCACGCCAAAGCGGCTCAGGTCGGTGCCAGACCGGGCGATCAGCGCGACGTTCTGGCCCGAGTCGGCCAGCGTTTGTTTGACCACCGCGCCGAAACGGAACAGCCGGTCCTGCTGGGTGGCGGTGATGACCGGGTCTTCGCTGCAAAACGGAGCCGACGTGGCGTGTACCGGCGCTGCCCACAGCAGCGCCGCCCCCCAGGCGAGCGCACCCAGCCGCTTCAATGGGGTCAGCGCTTAGAGGCGAACGGGCTGGTTCTGCAGTTCGCGGTACCAGTCGTTGGTGAGGGCAAGGAAAAAAGCCTGGCGCGTCTGGCCGTTAGCAAACTCCACACCGTAGGGGCGGTGGCGCGCGCTCACTGTGAGGTCCTGGGTGAGGCCGCTCTGGTCGTACGCCTTTTGCGGCACGGTGAGCAGGACCTCGCCGTCGGCACTGGCGTCGGCCACGGCCTGCAGCGTCAGCGTGACGTGGCCCGGCTGGTCGCCGGCCGCCACCTGGATGAGTTTGTAGTCGCCCTCGGCCACGCCAGTGGCGCGCGAGGAGCTGTTGCTGGAACCCTTGACCGAGTCCGAAATGCTGCCCACCGAGGTGGCCAGACTGTCTGCCAGCGACGAAGTGGCGGTGGAACTGGCCAGCGCCGGCAGCGCCACGGCGCCAAGGGCCAGGGTGATACAGGCGAGGGTGGTGGACAGGTGGATCATGCGGGTTCCTTGCGAGAGGCGGTTGACATCGAAACGATGATAACGCCCCCGCCCGCAGCCACCTGCGGAATCAGCGCAGCGCCATGCTCAGAATCAGGCCGGTGGCAACCGCAATCAGTGCGTAGTCGGTCCCGACCTGCACCCATTGCTGGCCTCTCGGCGGGGCGCTCAGGCGGTGGCCCCGCCAGTCGTTCACGTGGTATTGACGATCACGGTACTCCGATGGAATGTGACCACCCCGGTAAAACTGCGGCCCACGGGCGCCGGGGTAGAAGCGGTCGTTCCGCGCGTTGCCGTAATTCTGTCCACGCGGGCCTTGGTAGCCTCCGTTGTAGTAACCGTGGCGGTTGTCGCGCGGGTCGCGTCGGTCGGCGTGGCGGCCATCACGGTCGTTGCCCCCCCGCTGGTCAAAGCGCTGCTCGTTGCCCCGGCCGCGCCGGTCCTTGTCGTCGGCATGGGCCAGCGAGGCAAAGCCCAGCGAGGCGGCGAGGGCATACACAATGGCGGTGGATTTCATAGAACCTTTCGGGGTTGGTGAGACTTCATCTTCAGCGCCGGGCGTATCGCAGGTGCAATGGCTCGGCATTGATTTGTAAAGACAGGTTGCAAGCTGTGCGGTCCCGAATGTGGATTCAGGAAGCGCCGGGTTGAATACTGCCCTCGCGCACATGGCGCTCGTATTCGTCGCGCGGGATGGCTGCAGAGCCGGCGCTTCCGTCGCTGGCTGCCCAGCTGAGGGTGGCGCTGTCGGGGGCCAGATCAATTTCCAGCGGGCCCACGGGGATGGGCACCAGCACGCCGTCTCCGGCGCGAAAACAGATTTCTCCGGTGACGCGGCCTTGTTGTGTCATTGTTTGCTCCATGGGGAAGTGGTCTTGTTCATTGAACTGCCTCCGCGGGTGCAACACTGTCAGCCAACCACCTGACCATGCGCCAGACGGTAGCGCACGGCCGTTGCAGAAAGTGCCAGAATGACCGGGTCTGTGGCCCCCAACCAGGAGAACCTCATGCCCACCACCGTTTTATTCAGTTCCGCCCGTGTTTGGCGCGCTGCCCTGCAAGCAGTGTTGCTCGGGCTGCTGTTGGCCGCCGTACCCGCTTTTGCGAATGACAGCAAAACTTTTGACCAAGAGTCGGTGTTGAAAGACGCCACCGAGTTTTTCGGCACCAGCACCGAAGGCCTGGCGAAGGTGATTGAAAAAGCCTTCAAGGACCATGGCCGCCCGGTGGGGTACATCAAGGGCGAAGAAGCCAGCGGCGCGCTTACCGTGGGCCTGCGTTATGGCGACGGTGTGCTCACCCTCAAGGGCGGCGCCAGCCGCAAGGTGTTCTGGCAGGGCCCGTCGATTGGGTTTGACGTGGGCGCGAACGCATCCAAGGTGTTCACCTTGGTCTACAACATGAACAGCACCCAGCAGATCTTCAAGCGCTACCCGTCTGTCGATGGCAGCCTTTATTACGTGGGCGGCGCCGGCATCAACTACCAGCAGCGTGGCAAGGTGGTGCTGGCCCCCATCCGCCTGGGCGTGGGCCTGCGGGCAGGTGCCAGCGTCGGCTACCTGAACTACACCGCAGAAAAAACGCTGAACCCGTTTTGAGCGCCGCGATGCCAACCGCGCCCCTGCCGGTGGCCGTCATGGGCGCCGGCGCCGTCGGCTGTTTTTTTGGCGGCATGCTGGCCCGAGCCGGGCACCGCGTGGTGTTGATTGGCCGGCCTGCGCATGTGGACGCGATTCAGCGCCATGGCCTGCACCTGCAGGCCAAATCCTTCGACGAACACATTGCCCTCCAGGCCAGCACCGAAGCCAGCGCGGCAGCGGGCGCCGAACTGGTGCTGTTCTGCGTCAAAAGCACCGACACCGAAGCCGCTGGCGTCCAGCTGCGCCCGTACCTGGCGCCTGGCGCCCTGCTGTTGACTCTGCAAAACGGTGTGGACAACGCCGAACGGCTGCAGCATGTGGTGGACCATGAGGTCGCCTCCGCCGTGGTGTACGTGGCCACCGAAATGGCCGGTGCCGGCCATGTGCTGCACCACGGGCGGGGCGAGTTGGTGATTGCGCCGTCCAGCCGCAGTGCGGAAGTCGCACGGCAGTTCACCGCCGCCGGGCTGCCCACGGACGTGTCGGCCAACGTGCGAGGTGCGCTGTGGGCCAAGCTGATCCTCAACTGCGCCTACAACGCGCTTTCGGCAATCGCCCGCATCCCCTATGGCCGACTGGTGTTGGCCCCCGGGGTGAAGGAGGTGATGCGCGACGTGGTGGCCGAATGCCGCGCAGTCGCTGCGGCTGACGGGGTGGTGCTGCCACCCGATGTCGACGCTGCCGTGCGCCGCATTGCCGAAACCATGCCAACCCAGTTTTCTTCCACTGCGCAGGACCTGATGCGTGGCAAACCCAGCGAGATCGACCACCTGAACGGTTACGTACTGCAGCGTGGCGAAGCATTGGGTGTACCCACGCCCGCCAACCGGGTGCTGCACACCCTGGTGAAGCTGGTGGAGTTGGGTCCCGCTGCGACCTGAGCTTGGGTTCTGGAACTCAACCCCAGGATTCAGCGCTTGGGCGCAAAGCCAATCTCCAGGCCGTCGCGGGTGACGGTGATGGTGTCGGGCCGCAGACCCATGCTGTCGGGCAGCGCCAGGTCTTGTGGGCGCAGCCGGTGCACCACCACCTCGCGCAGGTTGTCGCGCACCAGACCGGGCAGGGTGCCCTGCAGCAGCTCGGTGGCGCCGGGGTTTAGCCCTTCCATGCGCAGTGTCCGCACCTGAATCTGGTGGGCGCGCAGGGTCTGGTCACTGGGCTCATAGCGCAGCGCAAAGTCGATGTCGAAGCTGCCGGGGTAGCTGCGCCCCAGCGCTGGCCCGCCCGCATTCACGGCCACCGCCGCTGCCAGCCGGTTCTGCTCGGGCAGCAGGCGCAGCAGCGGCGACTTCACGTCCAGGTCGAGCAGCCCAGCCACCTGGTAGCGCAGTGGGAAGCGCTCGCCCACCGCCTCCTGCAACTGTGCCGCCGACACGGTGTAGCTGGGTTTGGATTGGGCCGAGGCGGTGTGGCTGCCCAGCGAGGTGGCGAGCAGAAGCAGCACGAACATTGCGGCATCGGCGGCACGCCGTACGAGGGGGAGGTGGGTCAGTTTGCTCATGGCCGCTTACTGTAGGGCTTGCGGCGGCCGTCCAACAACCGTCAAGGGGGCATTTCGAAGGGATTTTTTAGCTAAATGTGACCTAAGCCCTAGTGGAAACTTGCGGTGCAGCTATCAAAAACGGAGTGTTACAGGCTGTGCATCGGGATCTCATCCGGACCACAGGAGCTGGACCACAGCCCATGCCGGACAATCGGACCCAGCCCCCGCAACAGAAGAAGACCGCCCCATGGCCATTCAGTGGTTCCCCGGACACATGCACCTCACCCGCAAGGCGATCAGCGAGCGGGTGAAAGAGATCGATGTGGTCATCGAGGTACTGGACGCCCGCCTGCCCGGCTCCAGCGCCAACCCCCTGCTGAGCGAAATGACCGGGCACAAGCCCACCCTCAAAATCCTCAACAAACAAGACGTGGCCGACCCCGCCCGCACCGAAGCTTGGCTGGCCCACTACAACGCCCAGCCCGACACCCGGGCGCTGGCGCTACAGGCCACCGACGGCGCCGCCGTGCAAAAGCTTGCCGCCATGTGCCAGGCGCTGGCGCCCAACCGGGGTGGCATGGCCAAGCCGATGCGGGTGCTCATCTGTGGCGTTCCCAACGTAGGCAAATCCACCCTCATCAACGCGCTGAGCAACAAGCGGCAGGCCAAAACCGGTGACGAGGCGGGCATCACCAAGCTCGAGCAGCGCATCACTCTGGCCGACGACTTCTATTTGTGGGACACGCCGGGCATGCTGTGGCCGCGCATCATCGTGGCGCAAAGCGGCTACCACCTGGCCGCCAGCGGCGCCATAGGCCGCAATGCGTACGACGAAGAAGAGGTGGCGCTGGAATTGCTGGCCCGGCTGCGCCAGCACTACGCCGGGCTGCTGGAGGCGCGCTTCAAGTTTGAAGGCGTCGCCACCATGAAAGACGAAGAGCTACTCGAAGCCATTGGCCGCAAACGCGGCGCCCTGCTGGGCAAGGGGCGCATCAACCTGCAAAAGGCGGCCGAGATTGCGATGATGGAATTCCGCTCCGCCACGCTGGGTCGCATCACCCTGGAGTCGCCTGAAGAATTTGCGCAGTGGCTGGCTGCCGGCCAGCAGCTTGACGCCGAGCGCCTGGCCAAAAAAGAAGCCCGCAGCAGCGGCAAAGCCAAAACAGCCGAAGGCAAAATACAGCCATGACCGAAGAAACCACCCCAATCCCCGCACCCGACACCCAGCGCCCTGAACTGCCCGACCACCTCTCGGTCGACCCGCGCAGCAAGTTTCACGTGCCCGCCGTGTTCGAGCACGACATTGGCATCCGACTCAACGGCAAGGAACGTTTTGACGTGGAGGAGTACTGCGTCAGCGAGGGCTGGGTGAAGGTGCCCGCCGGTAAAACGGTGGACCGCAAAGGCAGGCCGCTGTTGATCACGCTCAAAGGCAAGGTCGACGCCTTTTACCGCTAACCGCCACCGGCCACCCATAAAAAAACCCGCACCCACCGAAGTGGGCACGGGTGCCAGGGGCCGCGACAGCAGCCCTTGGTGCGTTGGCAGCTTACTGCTGCTTAGCGCCTTCCTGGAGGCGGCGGCCCAGCGACACAGCGTAAGGCGCTGCGCGGGCGGCAATCATCGGGTCAGCCGATGGCACCACGCCCTTGGGCACCACGTTCGGGTCGTAGTTGATGGTCAGGCAGGGGCCGGCACCGTCAGCAGCCACGCTTGTGACCTTGAGCGTGCCCAAGGTGACCTTCTTGCGGCCTGCAGGCAGTGGGGTGGTGGCGCTGTCGAGCTTGTCGCCAGGCTCAGCCAGTTCCAGGTTGAAATTGAAGGCAACCTTGCCGTCTTTCACGCGCTGGCGCAGGTCGTCAAACAGGAAGCTGGGGCCCTTGGCCTTGGCTTCGTCGTCGGTCAGGCCCTGCACACCGCCCACGGGTTCGAAAATCCACTTGCCGAACTGCTTGTCGCCCTTGGCGTTGACAAAGCCGAAGGCATGCACGCCCCAGTAGTTTTGCGCGCCGAAGCTGGCAGGAACTGGCTGGGAGGCAAAGTACTTGCCCTGCAGCAGCACTTCGGGATTGGCGTCGGCAAAAGCCTTGACCTTGACGGGATCGGCAGCCTTGGTGGCTGGGTCAGGCTGCAGCGAGGCTAGGCGGCCCAGGAATTGCTCGGGGGTGGATGCGCCGAACACTGGGGCGTTGATGTTGCCCATCAGCCAGGATTCACCGTTAGGCAGGTTGAATTGCAAGGCCATGTTGCGCTGGCTCTTGCCGTTGTCGGCCACC
>CAZANT010000058.1:0-11265 GCA_964486575.1 uncultured Burkholderiaceae bacterium
CGCTTCTTCAGCATCTTCTGCAACTGGCGGCGGGTTTCGGCTTTGAATTCGGGGCGGTCTTTGGGTGAGTCCTGACCTGCCTCCCACACGCCCGCTGCATGGCCTGCACCAGCACCACCGAAGAAATCCCGCATGGCTTCAAAGCGCCCTTTGTTGGCGATGGCGGCATTCACCACTGTGGCCAACGAGCCCGCACCCGCGGGCCCCATCAATGGACGCGCCGAGATCAGGTTGGTGAAGTACAGCGCCGGAATCGTGGCCTGCTTGGCGGCCTGAACTACCGGTGTGGTTCCAATGGCCAGGTCGGGCTGGAATTCGGCCATCGCGGCCAGGTCCTGCTCCAACGAAGCGCGGTACTGGACCTGAACGCCCCTTGCTTCCAGCCATTGCCTGTCTCCGTCGCTCCAGGGCGTGCGCGGGCACGCGGTTCCGACATACCGCAGATCGGCCCCGCTCTCAACCAGCAAGCGCCCCACCAACAACTCAGAGCCCTCGTAGCCGCTCAGTGTGATGCGGCCTTTGATTGGTGTCTTTGCGAGCGCTGCACGGACTGCGGGTAAAAATCGATTCTTTGCGGCGTCGATTTGGGCTTGCCCCACATTGGTGGCTTGCCCAATCGCCTGTAACCATGCTTCGGTGCCGTCGTAACCCACTGGCGCAGAGCCCACCGCAGCGCGACCGGCAGCCTCGAACTCCCGAAGGCTGGCGGTGTAGAACGGGTGAATGGCAGCAACCACACTGCAATCCAGCGCGGCATACAGTTCACGCCACTCCCGTGTCGGTACGACCGGTCCAGCGGCAAGTCCCAAGGGCTCCAGCAGCATGCCAATGACCACCGGATCGGCCGGGAACATTTCTCCCAATAGCGCCACCGTCGGTTTGTCGGCGCGGCCATTGCGTGGCGCTTGTACTGGCCCCGATTCGGCTTCACTTCGCGCGTAGCGCAGCATGGCGCCTGCCAGAACGTCTTTGGCTTCGGCGTGGGTGGGCACACCAAACCCGGGCACGTCAATGCCGATGATTCGCACGCCGTTGATCTCTTTCGGCAGGATCTGCAACGGCACGCCGCTGGCCGTGGGCACACACAGATTGATGATCACAATGGCGTCGTACTGGGCCGGGTCGGCCTGCTTGTACACCGCTTCGCGGATGTCTTCAAACAGCTTGCCAGTGACCAGGCTTTCGCTGTTGAATGGCACATAGCCGACGCTTCGGCGGGCGCCATAAAAATGCGAGGTGAAAGTCAATCCATAAACGCAGCACGCGGAGCCCGACAGGATGGTTGCGGTTCGGCGCATCCGCAATCCCACCCTCAGCGAACCGAAGGCAGGGCACATGCTCTGGGGCTGATCGTGGGGGCCCTTGGGGTAGTCCTTGGCGTACTGGTCCAGGGTCTCGCTTTTTCCGGCAGACCGTGCGGCGGCCAGCATCTGACCGCCGCCCGCATGGCAGCCCATGCCATCACCCTCTAGTGTGGTCACCGGCACGCCAGGTGCCACCGCACCGTCGGGCGCGGCCTGGACAATGGGAATGGTCTTGTGCATGGTGGTGTTGCTCAGACTTCGTCGTAGACCACTTCAAGGGTCTCTTTGACAACTTCTTTCTTGCCACACATGTCGAACTGGGTGGCAGGCTCCAGCACCACATCGCGCCCCACCGCCGATGCCGAGAACAGTCCCAGCAGCTGGTCCTGCGTCATCGGCTTGGGCCGCACCGGCAGCGAATTACCCACGTTTTCAGCCAGATCAGCAAACATCGGACCCCAGACGCTGTCAGGTCGGCCAATGATTTCGTAACTTGCGCTCTTGCGGCGGATGTCCTCGTTCGCTGGGATGGTGGACAACACAGGAATGCCCACCTGTCCAGCAAACGCAGCCGCTTCTCCGGTACCGTCGTCTCGGTTGATGACCATGCCGGCTACACCCACGTTGCCACCCAGTTTGCGGAAATACTCCACCGCCGAGCACACGTTGTTGGCCACGTACAGCGACTGAAGGTCGTTGCTGGCCACCACGATGACTTTTTGGCACATGTCGCGGGCAATCGGCAGCCCGAAGCCGCCGCAGACCACGTCGCCCAAGAAGTCAAGCAGCACGTAGTCGAAGCCCCAGTCGTGAAAACCGAGCTTCTCCAGCAGTTCGAAGCCGTGGATGATGCCGCGACCGCCACAGCCGCGACCGACTTCAGGGCCACCCAGTTCCATGGCGTAAACACCATCCCGCTTGAAACAAACATCGCCAATCGCGACAGCCTCGCCGGCCAGCTTTTTACGTGAAGAGGTTTCGATGATGGTGGGGCAGGCTCGGCCACCAAACAACAACGACGTGGTATCACTCTTGGGGTCACAGCCGATCAGCAGGACCTTCTTGCCTTGCTGGGCCATCATGTAGGACAGGTTGGCCAGCGTGAAGCTTTTGCCAATGCCACCCTTGCCGTAAATGGCAATGATCTGGGTCTCTTTGGTGACCTGCGTGTCAGAGACCGTGTCAGGCTCGACTGATGCCTCGTTGCGCAACCGCTCTACAAACTTGAGGGGCGATACGGTGGAATTCGATGCAGCGTTCATGCGCAATGTCTCCAGTCAAGAACCATCTTCAAACAGGTTGAATCGCCGAAGGCCGTGCGGTAGGCGCCGGCCGCGTACTGCGGTTCGTCGTGGTGGGTGATCAGGCCATCCAGGGACAACCGACCGGTTTCGGTCAGTTCCTTGACGGCCAGCAGGTCGGGCTTCTGCCATTCGGCGGCGGCACGGATGGTGGCCTCCCGCATGAAAGCAGGCGCAAAGGCGAACGCGAGCGATTGGCTGTAGAAACCCGCCAGCACCACTTCGCCCCCTGGCGCGAGTCTGGCGATGAGGTCGTCCAGGATGGACGCGTCGCCACTGACGTCGTAAATCGCCTTGTAATTGCGGCGGTCGTCATCCTCGGGGCGCACGACGCTGTAGCCCAAGGCACCAACTGCGCGCAGGCTGTTCATCTCCCATACGGTGGGTGCGGCAAATCCTGCAGCCACCGTCATCCGGGCGAGCAAGCGACCGAGAACGCCATGGCCGACAATCAGATCCGGCGGTGTGATGGTCTCGCATTTACCGCCCCGTGCGACGGCGTGGTAGGCGGTGGCCGCCAGCGCCAGCAACACGGCCTGTTGGCCCAGTGCGTCGCTGACGGGCAACACGCGGTCCGCCGCCACCACCAGTTTGGAGGCGGCGCCGCCGAAAAGGCTCTTCACTTCACCAAAGCAGCGGGCGCCGGGCACGAACACACGCTCGCCTACATGAAGGTTGGCCTTGGCACCCGCCGAGACCACATGACCCACCGATTCGTAGCCGGGGACCAAGGGGTAGCCCATGCCTGGAAACGCCGGCATCGCACCGCTGTAGAGAAGCTTTTCTGTGCCAGTGCTGATGCCGCTGTACTCGATGTCCACCACCACGTCGCTCTCACCAGGATCCGTCAGGTCCAACGTGCTCAGCGCCAGATGCTCCGGCCTTTCTAGGACGACGGCCTTGGTTTTCATTGCAGGCACCTCGAGCTCAGTTCCAAACCGCCGCCGAACCCGATAAACAGGGCAGCAGCGCAGCTTGGTTCGTTAACTTCTTCACACATGGTGTCATATTACGTTGACACTTTTGCTTGTCAACAAGTATTTACGTTATCTGTTGTCAGACAGCGCCACTGCGGTTGCCACCAAGACTTGGATCTGCAAAGGCATGCGTGTTGGCAACAAACGGGGGTTGGAAAATCCAGCCGTCAGCAACATGGCGGACAACTCACCCGGTGTTCTTGGACGTCCCTGCCCCATGGCCAGCAGGTAGAAGCCAAAGTAAGCGTCGCCCATGGGCTCGGCGCCGCGGGTACCCGACATGGGTTCCGCCAACAACAGCACGCCACCAACGTCCAAGGCAGAACGGGCCGCGCGCAGGATGGCCAAGGCAGCCATGTCGTCGTGGTCGTGCACCACGCGCAGCAACGTGACGAGGTCTGCACCTGTTGGCAGCGGTTGGCTGAAAAAACTTCCGTTGACCACCTGCACCCGGTCGGTCAAGCCGCAGTCGCTGAGCCGGACTCGGGCACGCGCCGCCACTTCGGGCAGGTCCACCAGCGTGAAACGCAAGTGGCTGTAGCGCCTGGCGACCGATGCAATGAAGCTGCCATCACCGCCGCCGAGGTCCAGCAGGTGCTGGTGGCGTTGCATTGGATAGGCCCCCAGTATGTCGTCGGTCACCAAGGGCTGAGACATCGCCATCAACGTCGTGTAGGTCGCCGAATGCGATGCCGACAGCCCCTCTGGGGAGAGGGCATTACCGGCATAGGGCCAGTAAGTTCCAAGCGCTGTCTGTGCGGTCTCGCCACGCAACAAAGCCACCGGGTCGCGCAGGTCCGCATACAGTGCACCATGGTGCAGGACCATCGCTTCAACCGCGGTGTTGCCCACCAAGGGCGCACCCAAAGGGCCGAGGCCAAATCGCCCTGGGCGACGGTGTTCAACCAACTTCAGCGACACCGCAGCCAGCAGCAGGCGCTGTGCTTGTGGTGAGGTGAGGCACAAGCGCTGTGACAGTTCTGGCAAGGTCAGCGGCCCATCGGCCAGGTGCTGGAAGAGTCGCAGCCGCACGCAGGCCTCCAGCACCTGGGAATAAACGAAGCCCGCCACGAGGTCAAACACCGCACGCGCACGGCGGCGGGCTATCCAGCGCAAACCAGGCACGCCAGCAGCCCAACGTTGGAACTTGGGGCTGGCGAGCGTCCGGTCACGCCACCGGCGCCAGCGATCACCCCATGACAGGGGCACGCGGGACTGCCCCACAACCAAGGTTTCGGGGCGCATCGGGTCGCGCTCGAACGGGGGTTTTACGCAGCCAACCCGCTGGGCGCAAGTCCAGCAGTTCGCAGG
Organism: uncultured Burkholderiaceae bacterium; assembly: GCA_964486575.1. GTDB lineage: Bacteria > Pseudomonadota > Gammaproteobacteria > Burkholderiales > Burkholderiaceae_C > PCRC01. Next base: position 4,894 of record CAZANT010000058.1, read on the forward strand.
ATCTCCTGCGACCACACCTTGGGCACCAGACGCTCGGACTCCAATGCCACCATGCCTCGAAGGCGCTTGGCACCCGGGCAGTCGGGTATGGACTGCACTGCGGCCTCGACCAGTCGGTCAAAATGCGCGATGGCGCCACTCAAACCCAGTGACTGGGCGGCGCTCGGCCTGTGGTGGGTGTTGTCCTGTCCCACAGGTTTGCCCAACTGCACCGGGTCAGCCACCACATCGCGTATGTCGTCGGCCACCTGGTAAGCCTCACCCAGCCAGTGGCCCAGCGGCTGCCAGGGACGCGGATTCGCACCGGCGGCCTCGGCACCCGCTGTCGTGGCTGCCACAAACAGGGCACCGGTTTTGGCACGCTGGTAGTCCGTCAACACCACCCGAGGCTCGCACTCCCAAGACTGTCCTGCAACGATGCCAAATGGCATCCCCACGCCCGCACCGATGGTTTGCAGCAGTTGGACCAGCCGTTGTGGCGCCTGCCCAGCACCCATGGCAAGCACCTGAAAAGCACGCACGATCAGTGCGTCGCCAGCCAGGACCGCCAGACGCTCGTCAAATGCGCGGTGCACCGATGGCTGACCGCGCCGGGTCGCGGCATCGTCGAAACAAGGCAAATCGTCGTGCACGAGCGAAGCGCAATGCAGCAGTTCAATGGCTGCTGCGGCGGCGTTAGCCAAAGCAGGCGCGTCGTCACCACACGCTTGCGCCACCGCCAGACAAAGTTGCGGGCGGATGCGGGCACCGCCCGGGAACACAGCGTGTCGGACAGCTGCTGCAAGGCGCGGGGGACCTGTGGGTGCCTCCCCAGCGCGCAACGCGAGGTCCAGAGTGGTTTCGATGCGGGCGATGAAATCCATGCGAACCTCCGATTGACTCAAACGTACACTACGTTTGACATCTTTATATGTAACGTAATATAGACACATGATTTCTTTGCGTCAATCAATCAACGCCGCAGGCGATTGCCGATGAGCCAGAACCGCGTGGTGGTCGTGGGAGCCGGTGTCGGCGGCTTGGCCTGTGCACTGAAGCTCGCCCATGCAGGACGCGAAGTGGTGTTGGTCGAAGCTGCCGGAAGCCCAGGCGGGAAGATGCGACAGGTCCAGATCGGTCACCATACGCTGGATGCGGGACCCACGGTGTTCACCATGCGCTGGGTGCTGGAGGAACTGTTGGCCGAATGCGGACACGACCTGTCGGCATTGTTGCCAATGCGTACCGCAACCACCCTGGGTCGCCATGCTTGGGCGGATAAGCAAAACGGTACGGCATGCCTGGACCTGTTTGCAAACCTGCACGCCTCGGCAGACGCGATTGGTAAATTTGCCGGCGCGGCCGAAGCACACAACTACTTGGCTTTCGCCGAACGATCCCGGCAGGTTTACCAGTCGCTGGAGAAAGCCTATGTGCGCGGCTCTCGCCCGACGCCGTGGTCATTGGTGCACCGGGTCGGCTGGCGCGGCCTGCCCGGACTGGCGCGCATCTCCCCTTTCACCACACTCTGGCGCGAGTTGGGCGGCCACTTCAAGACCTACAGAATGCGGCAACTCTTCGGTCGGTATGCCACTTACTGTGGCTCTTCGCCGTACCTCGCGCCGGCCACGCTGATGCTGATCGCCCACGTTGAGCAAGATGGGCTGTGGCTGGTGGAAGGCGGCATGCACCGGATCGCCAGACTGCTTGCGGAACTGATCGCGCGGGCAGGAGGCCGCATACGCTACAACACCAAGGTGCTTGAGGTGCTGCAGCAACGCGGCCAGGTCACAGGCGTTCGGGTACAACATGCCGAAGGCGAAATCGAACAGATCGGCGCCAGCGCGGTGGTTTACAACGGTGACGTGGCCGCACTGTCAGCGGGTCTGCTCGGCCCCAACCTCTTGCCAAGCCGCCCCACGCCAGCGCCGCGATCCTTGTCGGCTTTGACTTGGAACATGGTCACGGTGCCCCAAGGTTTCCCCCTGCTGCGCCACAACGTTTTCTTCTCGGACAACTACGAAGCCGAGTTCAAAGGCCTGTTCAAACGTCACCAACTGCCCGACCAGCCCACTGTTTACGTCTGCGCGCTTGACCGACCAGACCAAGAAGACCGACACACACAACGCGACGAACCCGAACGGGTGCTGTGCCTGCTGAATGCCCCGGCGAATGGGGACACCACGCCTTGGCAGCCGGAAGCTTATCGCGCCTGTGAATCGGAGGCGTGGGCACTGTTGGCGCGTTGCGGTCTGTCGTTTGCAGCCAGCCCTCACGAGACCGTGGTCACCACGCCCAAGGACTTTTCGCACATGTTCCCCGGTACTGGGGGCGCGCTTTATGGCCAACCCTCGCATGGCTGGTTGTCGTCCTTCCGGCGCCCAGGTGCACGCACCGCGATCGACGGACTGTACCTGGCGGGTGGCAGCGTACACCCGGGTCCGGGCGTTCCGATGGCGGCCTTGTCGGGTCGACAGGCGGCAGCCAGTGTGCTGGAGGATCGGCGATGACGTCACCGAATTCGGCTTATCCCCTGGATTTCAACACCGAGGTCGCACCCGGCGGATACCGCTGGTGGTACCTGGATGCAATCAGCGACGACGGAACACAGGCGCTGACCCTGATCGCTTTCATTGGCAGCGTTTTCTCGCCCTACTACGCCCGAGCACGCCGCTTACGCGGCCCGTCGGTCAACCCGCGGGACCACTGCGCGATTAACCTGGGTTTGTATGGCCAACAGCGCCACCAATGGGCCATGACAGAGCGTGGCACTCGGCAGCTGACACAACGCGCGGACGCCTTGCAGATTGGTCCCAGCAGCCTGCACTGGAACGGGAGGTCACTCACCGCGATGGTCGACGAGATCGCTGTGCCTTGGCCAGCGCGCCTGCGCGGCCGGATCGAACTGACCCCCAGCGCGCTGATGGCTGCAGCCTACCCGCTCGACCCATCGGCCCAACACCGCTGGCAGCCAATTGCACCCAACGCGCGGGTATCGGTGGCGTTTGACCAGCCGGGCCTGCGCTGGGAGGGCACGGGCTACCTGGACACCAACTGGGGTGGCCGGGCACTGGAAGACGACTTTGTTGACTGGCATTGGTCCCGTGCGACACTCGCGTGCGGACAGACTGCCGTTTTCTATGATGTGACGCCGCGCATGGGTACCCAGCCCCCGCTGGCCCTGAAGTTTGACGCCAGTGGCCAGGCACGCAGCTTCAAGCCACCCCCTACGTTTTCGCTGCCATCATCGGCATGGAAGATCGGACGCACCACACGGTCAGACGACGGCAACCGTATCGGGCTTCTTAAAACATTGGAAGACGGGCCGTTCTACGCGCGCTCCATGGTGAATGCGCGTGTGCTGGGACAACCCGTCACCGCGATTCACGAAAGCCTGTCACTGAACCGGTTCAGGGCACCTTGGGTGCAGGCGTTGCTGCCCTTCAAAATGCCGCGCCGCGCTTAGTTCTGCTCGGTATCGGTGGAATCAGAATTGGCTTTTCGCGCTGCCGCTTCACGATCGCGCCGCAGTTCACGCCGTACCGACACCAGTTGCCAAATGGCCCAGACCAGTGGCACGCCAAACCCAACAACAATCTCGATGGCGATCAGAGACATGACACGCCAATTCGACTCAGGAGAGTGAGGTTAGCCGGCCCATATGCTCGCGCTGACCCATCCGTTCAAACAAGGTAATGACCCAAACCACCCGTCCAGGCAAATTCCACCAAGGCGGAACGTGAGCGTCGGCATCTGCCCGGCTCCCTGCCTGCACGGCAGCGTCCACCAAGAACTGGGTCGCCAACAATGCAGGTGGTGCAGGAAGTGCGCTGCGCGGGGCGAGTACAACGACCGAACGGGCCAACAGCCACAGCTTGCGTGAACCTGGTACCACGGCACGCTGGTTGACCGAGTTCAACCCGCGTCGCGCCACTTCGTGACCGATGTCGGCGTACAAAAATCGTGCGGCGTTGATACCGGGGCGGCAGGCCAAAGGCAACTGCGCCACACCGGCATCCACCCGGCGGTACAGCGCGTCAGCGGCCGCCAAAAGCCGGGCGACCACCGAGCCCAGGGCATCCGTGAAGACTGGATCCTCCAACCAAGCGTCCGGGTCCAGACCCGCCTCACGCAACCACTGCCTGGGCAGGTAAAGGCGGCCCATGCGTGCGTCCTCACCGACGTCACGCGCAATGTTGGACAACTGCATCGCCACACCCAGATCACAGGCCCGGGCCAGCCCGTCGGCACTGCGAACGCCCATCAGCAATGCCATCATGGCACCCACACTGCCCGCCACGCGCGCGGCATAGGCCTGCAACTCGTCCAGCGTCTCATAACGCCGCCCTTGCGTGTCCCACTCGAAGCCTTCGAGCAGCGCCTCCAGCAGCGCCATGGGAACACGGTGCCTCGCCACCACGTGCGCCAAAGCACGGTCGGCAGTGATGCCCAATGGTCGACCTTGGTAAACGCTGGTGAGCCGACTCCGCAGGCCAGCAATCGCTGCCCCGGAACCAGCAAGGTCCCCATCGTCGACCACATCGTCGGCTAAACGGCAAAACGCGTAGAGTGCTGACGCGGGCTCTCGCACACCTCTGGGCAACAGCAGCGAAGCCGCAAAAAAAGTCAGAGAGCCTTGCTGCAGCAAAGCCCGACACGCGGCCAGATCGTCGTGGCCATTCAACGTGTGTCCAGCGGGGGCTGTGCCGTTAAATGAGTTCATGTGCATGGGGAACGATGGCATCCAATACCCGGGCAGACGACAGCACACCGGGCAAGCCAGCGCCCGGGTGGGTTCCTGCCCCCACCAGGAACAGGCGCTCAACCTCTTCGCTGCGGTTGTGTGGCCGGAACCAGGCGCTTTGCGTAAGCAGCGGTTCCATGCCGAAGGCCGCACCACGGAAGGACGACAAGCGGTCCTGAAAGTCTTGCGGCGTGAGCGTGTGTGAGGTGACGATCTCGTTCTCCAGGCCGGGAAGCACCGTCTCTGACAGACGCTTCTCCAGGGCTTTCCGGTAGGGCTCTGCGGCCATGGTCCAGTCCGTCCCACTTTGCAGGTGGGGTACGGGTGACAGGACGTAGAACGCATCGCAGCCGTCTGGCGCGAGGGAAGGGTCGGTCGCGGTGGGCCGGTGCAGGTACATGCTGAAGTCTTCGGCCAGCAGCTTGCGGTCAAAAATGTCTTTCAGCAGTTCTCGGTAACGCGGACCGAGCAGGATGGTGTGATGGGCCACGTCGGTGTACTGCCGCCGGGTACCGAAATACCAGACAAACAGGCTCATGGAATAGTGGGTTTTCTCAATCCGCTTGTCGGTCCAGCGCTTGCGGTGCTGAGGCGCCAGCAGGTATTTGTAGGTGGTGGCCGAGTCGGCATTGGAGACCACGATGTCTGCGGCCAATGTGTCGCCATTGGCCAGCCGCACGCCACAAGCGGCGCCGTCGCGCACCAGAATCTCGGCGACCGACTGGTTGCACCGGACCACATTGCCCTGCCCCTCAATCAACCCGACCAGGCCCTTGACCAGACTGCCGGTACCACCCATTGCAAAGTGCACACCCCAGCGGCGCTCCAAGAACGCAATCAGACAATACACCGACGTGGTGGAAAACGGATTCCCCCCCACCAACAGCGACTGGAAAGTCAGCACCACCCGCAACCGGGGATCGTCCACGTACTTGCACGCCAGTGAATAAACGGTACGGTAGCCCTCCAGTTTCAACAAGTCGGGCACCACCTTGGCCATGTCGGTCCAACTGTCAAACGCCACGTGGCCCAACTGCTCAAAGCCCACCTTGAAGATCGCTTCGCTGGCTTTCAGAAAACGCTCGTAGCCCGCCACATCACCAGGCGCCAAACGGGCCACTTCGGCCCGCATGGCCTCGGCATCGCCGCTGTAATCGAAGCTGGTGCCGTCGTCAAAACGGATTCGGTAGAAAGGGGCCACCGGCCGAAGGTCAATGTCATCCGCCAGCTTGCGGCCACAGAGTTCCCATAGTTCTTCGAGCAAGAACGGGGCGGTGATGACAGTCGGGCCAGCGTCGAAAGTGAAGCCATCTTGCCGGTACACATAGGCACGACCACCTGGCGCATCGAGTTTTTCAAGTACCGTGACCCGGTAACCCCGAGCCCCCAGACGCACAGCCGCGGCCAGCCCGCCAAATCCACTGCCAATCACCACCGCATGGCGCTGGGACGTGGCGCGGGCTGAAGGGGCGGGCATGACCGGGCTGGGCCCGCCGTGAAATGTCAACATGAATCACATACTAAAGGTGTCAGACTTTTCTGACAACCTCTTTCTGTGTGTTGGCCTTTCAGCTTCGCATCTTGCGCGAGTGGCTGTGCACTGCCTCGACGAGTGTGGCGACGTGTTCGGGCGGAGTGAACTGGCTGAT
>CAZANT010000059.1:0-11160 GCA_964486575.1 uncultured Burkholderiaceae bacterium
CCAAGGGCGTGGCGATTGCAGCCACACACGAAGGCCCCCTCACCCACTACGCCACCATTGAGGGCGGCTCGCCACGGATCACCGAACGGGTGGCACCACTGATCGCGGTGCCAACCACCAGCGGCACCGGCAGCGAAGTGGCACGCGGCGCCATTCTGATCGTGGACGACCACCGCAAACTCGGTTTTCACAGCTGGCACCTGGTGCCCAAGGCCGCGATTTGCGACCCCGAACTCACCCTCGGCCTGCCCGCCCGCCTGACCGCCGCAACCGGCATGGACGCGGTGGCGCACTGCATGGAGACCTTCATGGCGCCGGCCTTCAACCCACCGGCCGACGGGATTGCACTGGACGGCCTGGCCCGCGCTTGGGCCCACATTGAACGCGCCACCAACGATGGCAGTGACCGCGAGGCCCGCTTCAACCTGATGAGTGCGTCCATGCAGGGCGCGATGGCATTTCAGAAAGGCCTGGGCGCGGTGCATTCGCTGAGCCACAGCCTGGGCGGCGTCAACCCCATGCTGCACCACGGCACGTTGAACGCGATGTTCCTGCCTGCGGTGGTACGTTTCAATGCCGAGGCAGAATCCATTCGACGGGACCGCCGGATGGACCGCATGGCGCAGGCCATGGGCCTGGCCTCGGGAAGCGACATCCCTGACGCGCTGCGCGACATGAACGCCCGCCTTGGTTTGCCCACCGGGCTGAGCGCGATGGGCGTACCGACCGACTGGTTCGGGAAGATCATCACCGGCGCGCTGGCCGACCACTGCCACAAAACCAACCCGCGTGTGGCCAGCGCCGACGAATACGAAGCGCTGCTCGGCGCATCGCTCTGACACGGCCTGCGGATGGCCGGCGTGGAATCGCACTACACCACCCTGCAGGTGGCCCCGGACGCGCCGGCTGCGGCGGTCCGGGCTGCCTACCGGGCGTTGGCGCAGCGTTACCACCCCGACAAACACCCGGACGACGCCGAGCGTGCGGCACGCCAGATGCAGCGCATCAATGCCGCCTACGAGGTGCTGTCCGACCCGGTGCAGCGGGCCGCCTACGATGCGCTACAGACACCTGCCCCCGGCGTGCTGCACACAACGGCCGACTTTGACCACCTGGTGCAAGAAGCGTCTCAGTGGTGGCAGGCCACGGCGCCCGCCCCGCGCCGCCCCGCCCCGCCACCCGACCGCGAGGTCGGGGTTGTGCCCCCACCGCTCGTGACTGCCACGCCGCGCTGGCAACCGCTCGCGCTGGTGGGCTTGGTGGCGGTGCTGTTGATTGGCTCGTCCCTCTGGGGCGTCTGGCGTGCCAACACCCACCAGACCGTGCCACTGGCGCCCCTGGCCGGCGCGCAGTTGCTGGCTGCTGCACCGCCTGCGCCGGCAGTGTCCACACCGCAGCAGCTGTACCGGCAGGTGGTGGCGGAGCTGGAGGCCAAACACCCCGCCCTGAACCCGCGCTCGCCCGGCTACCGCAAGGACCTGGTGGCCCAGGCCAAAGCCCGGGCCCAGGCGTACGTGCAACAGGGCCAGGCGGCGCACCTGGCGCTGGCCCAGGCCGTGCACGATATGGAACAGGCTGCCCTGGCCAGCCGCACCTCGCCGCAGCTGGCACTTGGCGCAACCGTGGCCCAGCGGCTGGCCATCAGCGTGGCTTGCGGTGACCCACCGAGCGAAGGCAATCTGGCCGCTTACCGGGCCTGTGCCGCCCGCGCGCAAGCGGCCCAAAAGCCGTGAAGCCATGAGCCCGCTGCTCAACGCCATCCAACGGCTGCCAGAAGGATTCTCCGAAGGTATTTACCAGGGCGTGCGCTATGGCATCACACGCACCACGTTCACGCAGGGGCGTTCCTACAAGGTGTATGCGAATGCGCTGGGCGGCACCGACTTCATCAGCCTCAATTACTACTGCACCTTGCAGAAAGAGAAGCTCAAGCCCTGCGAAATGCCGGAAGCCAAGGTCGTGGCCTTTTTGCTGGGTGTGGTGCCTGTGGCTCAGTAGTGCGGTGGCAGCTCGTCGCGCGGGTGGTTGGAGCCGCTGCTACTGGCGTCGGGCAGCTGCTGGCGCAGGCGTTGCACCTCAAACACCAGCGCGTCGATCTGGCATTGTTGGCGGATGATGACCTGGTTGAGCTGCTCGACCAAGTCATCGGTGAAACTGGCCTTGATTTCTAGTTCGGTCAGGCGCTGTTCGGTGGGATCGGTCGGGTGGTGGCTGTCCATGCCCGAATTAGAACCGAACCGGGCACTCAGGCCGTGGCTGCCGCCGCTGCCGTCCGGGGCGACCAGCGCAGCCGCTCGGTGAGGTCGGTCAGCAGTGCGCGGTCTGCGGGCGGCAGGAGGTAGGCGTAAGCTTTTTGCTTGCGCGACAGCTCCCGCAGCCGCCATTCCAGCTCACCCACCATGGACATGACCTCCATGTACACACCGGCATCGTGTAATGCGGCCAGGTCGGACAGCAGCTGTTCGGGACAAAAGGCGTCCAGTCCGATGCTGGAGAAAGACGCTTGGATGCGCAGCATGCGCTGCAGCCCGGCCTCCATCAAGGCGCGCAGGGGCGGTGTCGCCAGCGCCACGTGGGCATCGACCCACTCCCGGACTTCGCGGAACTGCTGCATCTGTTCGGCCAGCCGGACGATGCGAGGCGCAGCTTCCACCAGCGGCGGGGCGAGGTCCAGTTCCACCAATGTGTCGGGCGCGGCCTGGGCTAACGCAGCGATGGCGGCCAGCAGCGGCGGGCTGAATTCACCGGGGACCAGCCGCTCGGCCATGCGGGCACGGGTGAGTGGTGCGGGGTCCGACTCGACCACGGCCATCAGCCATTCGGCAGCGGCCAGGATTTGCCCATCGAGCTTGAGCGCATTGCCGTTGATGCCCCGAGGGTAGCCAAACCCGTCCAGCCGCTCGTGGTGCAGCAATACCAGGTTGGCCACCGCAGGGCCAGCACCCGGCATGTTGCGCAGCATGCGGTAACCCACCAGCGGGTGCTGCAAAAATTGCTGCCATTGTTCTTCGTTGAGCGGGGTGCCCCGCTCAAGGTAGGCGGGGTCGATGTAGAGCTCGCCCACGTCGTGGAACAGCCCGGAAAGGGCCAGCACGCGGTGCCGATCCACCTCGCCAGGCAGCAGCCGGCGTGCCAAAGAAAGCGCCAACATGGCCACGCCCACCACGTGAGCCAAGCGATCGTTCCGCCCCTGGATGTAGACGGTGAGCATGGACTGCATGGGCAGCGTCAGCGTCAGGCTGGCCAGGGCTTCCGGTGCAGGTTTGGCGCCATCGGGCGCGCACAGAGCGCGCAACAAGGGGTGTACCTCCAGCAGGGCCCGGCCAATGGGAGCAAATGCCCTGGCCTGGACGCCGCCGATCACCTGCACGCAGGCTTCGAGCGGCTTTCGCAACTTGTGCAGCATCAACCGGTCGAGGTTGGCGCCGTTGATGCGGGTGCCTTTGATCAGGAGCGGCACGCCATTGGCCGCCACAATGTCTTCCGTAACCACCACCGCGTGGGAGTGGCCCACGGCCAGCAGATGGCTACGGTAGTGAGGGTTGACGCTGTCATTGACTTCCAGAGGCATGCCCGTGATTTCGGCAGCGCAGGCCCATCCTGTACCCCGACCGACCCGAACCCAAGCGGGCACGGGATGGCTCAGCCGTTCTTGCGTGCGCTCAGAATGTAGCCGGCGATGGCCTGGCCTTCTTCGACCCGGATGGTGGTGTCCTCCACCCGCAGATCGCCCAGGCCAGCGGCCACACACAGGTCCTGCACGTGGCTGACCCGGTGGGCATAACGGTGGCTGGGTCGCATCAGCAGGTCGGGTTCGCCGTCTTGCGCCGCTTCACACGACACCACGAAGTGACCGCCGGGTTTGAGCACGCGGGCCACCTCGGGCACCACCTGGGTCAGGTCGCCTGCGTAGATGAACACGTCGCAGGCGGCGACCACATCATGGTGCTGGGCGGGCGTGGTTTTCAGAAACGCCAGCAGGTCGGCCTGGTGCAGTTCGTTGTAGCGCTGCAGCTCTGCAGCACGTTGCAGCATGCGGGCCGAGAGGTCGACGCCGATCCAGCGGCCGGCGCCGCGGTTCAGGTGGCGCGCCAGCAGGCCGGTGCCACAGCCCAAGTCAAGCAGGTCCAGCGTACCGTGTGGGTAGCGTTCGGCCACCAGTGCCGCCACGCGCTCGGGCACGCGGTATTGCAGGCCTTCCACGAGGTGCTGGTCAAACACCGGCGCGTAGGAGTCGAACAGCGCACGGGTCATGGCGGCCGGGTGTTCAGTCGGGAGTTCGCCGTGGGCCACTTGGTGCCAGAAGCGGTAGATGGGGTCGTCGGGGTGTCGGCTGGTCAAGGTGACAGCGTCGCTTTGGGCGAATTCGCGGTCCCCGAGTTCCAACGCCAGCTTGAGGCGGCCGAGCCTGGTTTCCGCGTCGTTCGGGTCGCGACTGAGCAGCCAGTCGAAGGTCTGCATGGCCTCCGGGTGGGCGCCGAGCTGCACCAGGTCGCGCGCCATCATTCGCCGAATGTCTGGGTTCTCGGGTTGCAAGATGGCCGCGCGTTCCAGCCAGTTCAGCGCCACGCGGGGTTGCAGTGCCTGCCGGGCGACCTCTGACATGCGGAACAGCACGTTGGCGTCTTGCGGTGCCAGTGCCACCGCCTGCTCGGCCGCCTCCAGGCCGGCCTGCGGTTGTTGGTGCCGGTTCAGCAGCAAGGCCAGTTCGACGCGGGGGAAGGCCCAGTGCGGGCTGAGCGAGACCGCACGGCGTGTGTGGTAGATCGCATCGGCGACCTCCCCCGCCCATTCGGCCAGGTGTGCACCCAGAAGGTGGACGCGCGGGTCGTTGGGGGCAAGGCGGGCCACGTCGTCCAACTGCTGACCGGCTTCTGCGAGTTTGCCCGCCGTAATCAGCTGTTCAATGGCCTGCAGGCGCGGGAGGGTGGGGTCGGTGGCGGTGGCAGTCATGGTGCGGCGCATTTGGGAGATGCGGGCATTGTCAACCATGCCCGGACCGCCCTTGCCGGTGCGGGGTGATCAGAGCGACTCCAGCCGTGTCGGGTCCGGATGCTGCAACCATTGCGCCCATTCGTCGGCGAGTTGCTGGCTGGCTGCCACCGCGGTGCCCCAGGCCGCCACCCTGCCCTGCAAATCGGTGCCGTAGCGGGTGAAGTCGGTGCGGTCGGGAAGTTTGGCGTTGGGCAGGGATTGGACCCAGTCCGGGTCGGGTGCGAGTACCACCATGTTGTCAAGAAAGGGGGTGGCTCGGTGGCGCCATCGCAGGCCTTTGTCCAACCAGCCCGGGACCACGGCTTTCTGGAAGTGCGGGTAAAGCACGATGCCACCGGGCGTTTGCGGCGGGTAGTTCAGGTGCAGGTGGTAGTCGGTGATGCCGCCGTCCCAGTAGGCGCCTGGGGGCGCGCCGGGGATGTTGTGCACGGCCTGCAGCACAAATGGAATCGAGCAGCTCGCCTGCAACGCGGGGTTGAAGTTGGCCTCCGTCAGTGGCACCTGACGGCTGCGGTAATCGGTGGTCGCAAATGGCAGCGCTGCACCCTGGGACGAAAACACCACCCGCTCCAGCCAGGCGCCCATGGCCCGGCGGTGCAGGCTGTTGGTGAAGAATGCGCCCAGGTAGCCCAGCGGCGTGCGCACCCCGTGCTCGCGGCCCAGCAGGTGCCGGCCGCGCGAGGTGACGATGTGCAGCTTGAAGCGCGGGTGATTCAGGACCTGGTCAATGCGCCCGCCATAAAAGTCGACAAGGCTCTGGCCGAAGCGTTCGCTGACATGGGCCGCGCTGGGCCGTTTCTGGCCCGGCGGCAGGTCGTAATGCTGGCGGATGTAATCGCGCTCCAGCCGCGCCAACGCGGTCACCGGATCGATCAGGCAGGCGGTGGCCATGCGCCAGGCGCCGATGGACGCGCCCACCAGGTGCACCTCGTGGTCGGTCTGGACCAGCCAGTCGCCAAAAATGAAGCGGTCCAGTGGTCCAAGAATCAGGCCTTTGGGACCACCGGCGGCGCCCGGCACCACCCGCACATCGTGTGGACGCAGGCCATGCCGGGCGATGTGTGCCTTGGCGGTCGGCCCGGCGTAGATGCGGAGTGCTTTCATTCCATTTTCAAGCTTAATTGGCCCTGAGCCCTAGTGAAAACTGGTGACCTAGCTATTGATTCAGTAGCGCGTTACGGTTTGCGCAAACCCTGCAGTTTGGCAAAAGCCGATGCCATGGCGCTGGATTCCGGCGCGACGGGTGCGTGGCGGCGCGGTGCCTGCTGCTGGCGGCTCGCGCCTTCGAAGCGGTTGTCGCGCGGGCCGTCACGGCGCGCGGGTGCATCGCCCAGCTTCATCGTCAGGCCAATGCGTTTGCGGGCCACGTCCACTTCGGTCACCCGGACCTTGACGATGTCGCCGGTTTTCACCACCTCGCGCGCGTCAGTCACGAACTTGTGGCTCAGCTGGCTGACGTGGACCAAACCGTCCTGATGCACGCCCAGGTCCACAAAAGCGCCAAAGGCGGCGACGTTGCTGACCGTGCCTTCAAGCACCATGCCCTCGCGCAGGTCGGCGATGTCTTCCACGCCGTCGTTGAAGCGGGCGACCTTGAAGTCGGGGCGCGGGTCGCGGCCGGGTTTTTCCAGCTCGACCAGAATGTCCTTGATGGTGATGACGCCAAACTTGTCGTTGGCGAACAGCTCGGGGCGCAGCGTTTTGAGCATCTCGGCGCGTCCCATCAGCTCGGCCACCGGCGTACCGGTTTTGGCGATGATCTGCTCTACCACCGGGTAGGTTTCGGGGTGTACGCCGGTCATGTCGAGCGGGTTGTCACCCCCGCGGATGCGCAGAAAGCCGGCGCTCAACTCGAAGGTCTTCGCGCCCAGGCCGCTCACATCCATCAGCTGCTTGCGGGTGCGAAAGGCGCCGTTGGCCTCGCGCCAGCGCACCACCGCCTTGGCCACGCTGCCGCTCAGGCCAGACACCCGGCTCAAGAGCGGCACGCTGGCAGTGTTCAGGTCCACACCCACCGCGTTCACGCAGTCTTCCACCACCGCCTCCAGCGTGCGGGCCAGTTCGCTCTGGTTCACGTCGTGCTGGTACTGGCCCACGCCGATGGACTTGGGGTCGATCTTGACCAGCTCAGCCAACGGGTCCTGCAGGCGCCGGGCGATGCTGGCAGCCCCGCGCAGGCTCACGTCCACGTCGGGCATCTCTTGCGACGCAAACTCGCTGGCGGAGTAGACCGAGGCGCCCGCCTCGCTCACGACCACGCGCTGCAGGTTTTCAATGCGCTTCATCAGGTCAGCGGCCAGTTTGTCGGTTTCGCGGCTGGCGGTGCCGTTGCCGATAGCGATCAGGTTCACGCCGTGTTTTTCACAGAGTTTGCCCAGCACGTGCAGGGAACCGTCCCAGTCGCGGCGCGGTTCATGGGGGTAGATGGTGGCGGTTTCCACCAGCTTGCCGGTGGCGTCCACCACCGCCACTTTCACCCCGGTGCGTATACCGGGGTCCAGCCCCATCACCACCTTGGGGCCGGCGGGCGCGGCCAGCAGCAAATCGCGCAGGTTGTCGGCAAACACTTTGATGGCGACCTTCTCCGCGTCCTCGCGCAAACGGGTGAACAAATCGCGCTCGGTGGACAGGCTGAGCTTGACACGCCAGGTCCAGGCCACGCACTTGCGCAGCAAATCATCCGACGGGCGCGCCTGGTGGCGCCAGCCGAGGTGCTGGCCAATGCGGGCTTCGGCGAGAGTCACCACAGGCGCCGCGCGGGTGCCGGCAGCCACAGGCGGCGACTCGGGCTCGGGCAACACCAGCTTGGCTTCCAGAATTTCCAGCGTGCGGCCGCGAAACACGGCGAGCGCGCGGTGCGAGGGCACGCGACCAATCGGTTCGAGGTAGTCAAAGTAATCGCGGAACTTGGCCACCTCAGGCTGGTTTTCGTCCTTGCCGCTGGCCAACGTGCTTTTGAACAGGCCTTCGGCCCACAGCCATTCGCGCAGCGCCTGTACCAGCGTCGCGTCTTCGGCCCAGCGTTCGCTGAGGATGTCTCGCACGCCGTCAAGTACCGCCAAGGGGGTGCTGAAGTCGGCGCCTTCCACCGTGCCCGCCGGGCTGGTGAAGGCCTCAGCTTCGGCCAGCGGGTTCAGCGTGGGGTCGGCCCACAGCTTGTCAGCCAGGGGTTCGATGCCCGCCTCGCGGGCGATCATGCCCTTGGTGCGGCGTTTCGGCTTGTAGGGCAGGTAGAGGTCTTCCAGCTCCTGCTTGGTGGACGCGGCCTCAATGGCCGCGCGCAGTTCTGGCGTCAGTTTGCCTTGCTCGTCGATGCTTTTGAGCACCGTGGTGCGGCGGTCTTCCAGCTCGCGCAGGTAGTGCAGGCGGTAGTCGAGTTCGCGCAGCTGGATGTCGTCCAGTCCGCCGGTGGCTTCTTTGCGGTAGCGGGCCACAAAGGGCACGGTGGCGCCGCCGTCGAGCAGGGCCACGGTGGCATTCACCTGCTGTACCGCAATGCGCAACTCCTGCGCAATCTGTGCGGCTATTCGGTCCATCATGGGCATGTGGGGGGCCGGTCGCTGCCGGCGCGTCGTTTGGAAAGTGGGCGAGTGTGCCATACCACCCTGCCCGCCAAGCCTGCCGGGCGCTAGGATGGCGGCACCATGACCCACGACTTTTCCCACACCTTGAAGTTGCAGAGCGGCGCGCTCCAGCGGCCCGAGGGCCAGTTCCCGGTGCGGCCAGTCCCTGAATACCTGGCCGACGGCGATTTACTGCCCGCCTATGCCGACCTGAAAGCCGCGCTGGGCGTGCCCTGGGTGGGTGTGATCACCCAGGCGGTGGCGCACTACCGCCCGTTCTTCTTGCGCGCCTGGGCTCAGTTCTCGGCCAACGCCAAAACGCGCTATTTCGAGCACCGGTGTGAACACATCCGAACCCTGGCGGTGCAGCGGGTGCAAGCCGGCCTCCCAGTGGTTTCCCAACAAGCGCGCTTGCGGGCGCTGGGGTATTCCGAACGCGAGCTGGCGCAGATTGCCGCAACGCTGGACGTGTTCAACGCCGGCAACCCGCCCTACCTGGTACTGGCCACTGCCATCAAGGAAAGCCTGTGCTTTGGACGCACCCTGGGGGGGACACCCTCCGGGCCGGACGACCTGCTGCCGCGTGCGCCCATCGGAAGCGCCGGCCCGCTGCCGGTGATGGTGGAGCCGCACCACGCGGGCAGCGATGTGCTGGCGCTTTACGCCAGCATCCGAACCACCCTGAACCTGCCGTTTGTGAACAGCGACTACAAAGCCATGGCGCGGTGGCCAAGCTACCTGCAGGTGGCCTGGGGCGACCTGGCACCGCTGGTGGGCAGCCCGTCCTACAACGCCGCACGCCAGCAGGTGCACGATGCGGCCCAGGCCACTGTGGCCCACCTGCCCCACCCGTACACCATGCGCCATCCCGAGGCGCTGGCTGCGGGCCTGAGCGACGACGAGGCGCAGGAACTGATGCGGGTGATCAGCCTGTTCCAGTGGCTGCTGTCGGGGCTGATCGTCAACGTGACGCAGTGCCGGCTGGCCCTGGAACCGGAAGTCAGTAGCTGATTCGGTAGCGGTAGCCTTTGTAGTTCAGCACCGCCGACTTGGGGTTGATCTGCTCCAGCACGAGGTTGGGCAGCGGCTTCTCCCGCTCCTGGTACATCTGGCCATTGACCATCAGCAAGCGGAACTTCGGATTGGGTGAGTAGGACGAGCCACCGATCACCACCGGTGGAATCTCAGCCCGGATGTTGGCCGGCAGGTCGTTGAATGCGTAAATCCGCTCCACCGGCGTGGCGGGCGGTGGCGCCGCTTCGGGCTGTGCGCTTGCCGCCACTGGCGCAGGTGCGCGCGCGGCGGCTTCGTTGGCCTGTGCGGCGCGGCGGGCCGCACGGGCTTGTGCGGCCACGCTCTGGCGTGACGGTTCGGCGGCTGCTGGTGAAGGTGTTGGTGTCGTCTTTGCAGCGACTGGTGCCGGTGCCTCTGCCGATGCGGTTGTTGGTGGCGCGGACACAGCGGTGTTGGCGGGCGTGGCTTCGGTCGATGGCACCGCCGTGATGGCGGTGATCGTTGGCGCAGGCAATGGGGCAGGCACCGGCGGGGGCGGTGGCAAAGGCGTGGGGCGCGTAGTGATCTGAATCGCCGGTCCGAACTGGTACCAGGCCAGCCCGCCCAACACGATGGCCAAGGCTGCCCCAGCGAGCCACAGCCAAGCGCGGCTGTCGCTGTCGTCTGGTGAGGTGGTGGGCGGAATCACCTGCTGGCTGTGCAGGCCAGGGACCGCGCCGCGTTCGCGTTCACGCTCGTTGTCGGCGCGTTTCAGGGCGTCAAGGATGTACGACATGGTCTTATTGCCCCGCCGCCAGACGCGGCTCATCAATGCCAATGGCCCGATTCAGCTGCATGAATGTTTCGGCGCCGGCCACTCCGTCCGCCTTGAGGCCGTTGGCCAGCTGGAAAGCCGAAACCTGTGACTTGAGCAAGGCGTCGTAACGCTTTTGCTCACCGGGTTGTGGGCTGCCCTGAATCAGCGCCAGCCTCGAAGCCAGCCAGTTGACCGCCGGGCCACTGGCTCCGACCCGCAGCTTGCCGCTGTACTCGGGCGGTGCGCGCCAGAAGGTGGCGAAGTCTCCGCGCCACATGGCCAGCAGGTTGGGCAGAGACACGGTTTGGCGGGTGCCGTTGCTGACCAGCGTGGCTTCTTTGTCGGTCAGGCGGGTGAGCAGCGCGTAGGTTCGCGGCCCGTTGCGCTCATAGAGCGTCAATACGCCGGGACGGTCGAGTTGCTGGATCTGCGTCAGGTTGGTTTTGTGCTCAAAACACTCGACCTGCTGTTGCTGCGCCTGCACACAGGGGTTGCCCGGGCCGAGTTGCAGTTTCCACAACCCGCCCAACTCACGCCAGGCCTGGTTTTCGTCGCGCGTGAAGGCGAAGCTTGGCTCGGGCTTGACCACCGGTGGCGTCGCATCTGGCGCGGACACCACCGCAGCGGAGGCACCGGACGGTGGCGTCGAAGACGGTGCGCCTGACGGGGCGGCGGTCGCGGAAGCGGGCGCTGCCGGTGCAGCCGCTTGCACAGACGTGGCCGGTTTGCCGCCCGTGAATAGGCTGACCACGCCGAACAGGCCCATGCCCAGCACCAGCCCAGCACCCAGCA
>CAZANT010000060.1:0-11144 GCA_964486575.1 uncultured Burkholderiaceae bacterium
AGTGCCGACCCAGCCTCGCTGATCGCCCAATGGCAACGGCTGCTGGCGACGGACGGGTTCCTGATGCTGTCCTGCCTCGGCCCGGATTCCCTTCGCGAACTGCGTGCCGTTTATGCCGCGATGGGTTGGGCGCCCCCTTGCCACGAGTTCACCGACATGCACGACTGGGGCGACATGCTGGTCCACGCCGGTTTCGCCGATCCGGTGATGGACATGGAGCGCATCACGCTCACCTACACCCGGCCTGAGCCCTTGCTGGACGACTTGCGCAGCCTGGGTCGCAACCTGCACACCGGCCGTGCCGCCTTGACCCGTGGCCGGGGCTGGCGCGAGCGTCTGCTGGCCGCCATCCACCAGCACATGCCGCGGGCAGCAGGCCAGGACGGGGTTGCCCCCCCCCTGGCGCTGACGTTTGAGGTCATTTACGGCCACGCACTCAAGCCCGCCCCGCGCCTGCCACGGGGCGAACAGCGTGTGCCGCTCACCGACATGCGGGCCATGCTTAAGCGGCCGGTGGAGTAGCCGAGTTGATTGCTTTGGAATGCTTTGTATTGGCGCCACAGTGGCTGGAAACGGCGGTCAAGGGGGATACAATCCGACGAGTTGGACGATTGGGTATGTTCCCGTAGTGCTGACCGCTGTCCTGGCCTCGTTTCGCAGGCAGGGCACCGGTGCTGACTGAGTGCTTTTTTGTGTCAAACCCCGTTTTTCGCTTTGCCACGGTGTCTCCCCAGGGGGTGCACTGGCGCCTGAAGCGCAATTGCTCGGTGTCGCCAGCGCAGCTGGCAGGTTTGTTCGCATCGCTCAGTCTGGTGTCGCTGGTGATTTCCGGGTACTTCTGGTACCACGGCGCGGTGTTGGTGCTGCCATTCGCCTGTATAGAACTGCTGGCCATCTGGACGGCGTTCGTTGTGTACGGGCGGCATGTGGGAGACGGAGAACATATCTTGTTGCAAGAAGGCCGGTTGGTGGTTGAGCTTGAAAAAGCGGGCCGCCTTGAGCGCGCAGAGTTCAATCGGGATTGGGTAAGGATTGAGCCAAGGGCTGGCGACCGTTCGTTGATTGAGCTGTCGGGCCATGGCCGAAAGATTGAAGTGGGGCGATTCCTGCGGCCTGAATTGAGGCCGGCACTGGCCCGTGAGCTTCGGCAAGCCCTTCGGGTTGGCTGAATCGGCGATCCAGGACCGTGGGATTGTGGTGTTTTGAAAAAGGCGATTTTGAAGTGAATACGATGAGCAGCATCCAGACACGAAAATTTTCAATCGGTGCCGCAGTGGCTTCTGGCGTGGCATTTCTGTCGTCCTGGGTCGGTACCGCTGCCCACGCAGTGAACGACCTGCCCGGCGGTCCGGCCGTCCACCAACTCAACCTGCACCCTGCGGTGACCAAGATCGCTGCTGAGCAGGCCTGGTTGCACTGGTTCATGCTCATCATCTGCACCGTGATCTTTGTAGCGGTGTTTGGTGTGATGTTCTACTCCATCTGGAAGCACCGCAAGTCGGTCGGACACAAGCCCGCCAATTTCCACGAATCGGTGAAAGTTGAAATCGCTTGGACCGTGGTGCCGTTCATCATCATCATTTTGATGGCGCTTCCTGCCACCAAGGTGCTGGTCGCCTCCAAGGACACCACCAACGCCGACCTGACCATCAAGACCACTGGTTACCAGTGGAAATGGGGCTATGACTACATCGCTGGCGAAGGCGAAGGCATCGGCTTTATCTCTTCACTGGACAACAACCACCGAGTGATGTCCAACGCGGGCGGGCCTGCCAATGGCGAGTCGGTGGACAACTACCTGCTGAAGGTCGACAACCCGATGGTGGTGCCGGTGGACAAGAAAATCCGCATTATCACGACGGCCAACGACGTGATTCATGCGTTCATGGTGCCGGCCTTCGGCATCAAACAAGACGCCATCCCCGGTTTCGTGCGCGACACTTGGTTCCGGGCGGAAAAGGTGGGCGACTACTACGGCCAGTGCGCTGAGCTGTGCGGCAAAGAGCACGCTTACATGCCCATCCATGTCAAAGTGGTCAGCGCAGAGGACTACACCCAGTGGGTGAAGGCCGAGAAGGTGAAGCTGGCTGCCAAGGCCGACGACCCGAACAAAGTCTGGACGCTGGCCGACAGCGTGGCCCGCGGCGAGAAGGTGTATGCCTCGAACTGCATGGTTTGCCATCAGGCCAATGGCAAGGGCGCCGGCCCGTTCAAGCCGCTCGATGGTGCCGCCGTGGTGCTGGATGCCGACAAGAGCAAGCAGATCGCCATTTTGCTGAACGGCGCGGGCGGCGGATCCATGCCAGCCTGGAAACAACTGAGTGACACCGAGATTGCCGCCGTGATCACCTACACCAAGAACAGCTGGTCGAACAAGACCGGCCAGGTGGTTCAGCCAGCCGACATCAAGGCGGCTCGCAAGTAATCCGCCAGCAGACACACCGCCAGAGAATTCAGAAGGAAACCAAGATGAGCGCAGTTCTTGACCATCATGATCACGCCCATGACGACCACCATGCCCCGAGTGGCTGGCGCCGCTGGGTCTATGCGACCAACCACAAAGACATCGGTACGTTGTACCTGCTGTTCAGTTTCAGCATGTTCATGTTCGGGGGTGTGTTGGCGCTCGGTATCCGTGCCGAACTGTTCCAGCCCGGCCTGCAATTGGTCAACCCGGAGTTGTTCAACTCGCTGACGACCATGCACGGCCTGATCATGGTGTTCGGTGCCATCATGCCGGCCTTCGTGGGATTTGCGAACTGGATGATCCCGCTGCAAATCGGCGCCAGTGACATGGCGTTTGCACGGATGAACAACTTCAGCTTCTGGCTGATGATTCCTGCCGCCATCATGCTGGCCGCGTCGTTTCTGATGCCCGGTGGCGCGCCTGCCGGTGGCTGGACGCTGTACGCACCGTTGTCGCTGCAGATGGGTCCGTCAATGGACGCCGGCATTTTCGCCCTGCACATTCTGGGTGCCTCGTCCATCATGGGTTCGATCAACATCATTGTGACCATCCTCAACATGCGTGCCCCCGGCATGACGCTGATGAAGATGCCCATGTTCTGCTGGACCTGGCTGATCACTGCTTACCTGCTGATCGCAGTGATGCCCGTGTTGGCTGGTGCGATCACCATGACATTGACCGACCGCCACTTTGGCACCACTTTCTTCAACCCTGCTGGCGGTGGCGACCCCATCATGTTCCAGCACATTTTCTGGTTCTTCGGTCACCCTGAGGTGTACATCATGATCTTGCCGGCCTTCGGCATCGTCAGCCAGATCGTGCCTGCCTTCTCGCGCAAGAAACTGTTTGGCTACGCCTCGATGGTTTATGCCACCGCGTCCATCGCGATCTTGTCGTTCGTCGTGTGGGCCCACCACATGTACACCACAGGCATGCCAGTGACTGGCCAGTTGTTCTTCATGTACGCCACCATGCTCATCTCCGTGCCCACCGGCGTGAAGGTGTTCAACTGGATCGCGACCATGTGGAAAGGCTCGATGACCTTCGAGACACCGATGCTGTTTGCCGTGGGCTTCATCTTTGTGTTCACGCTGGGTGGATTTACCGGTCTCATCCTGTCGATGGCACCCATTGACCTGCAATTGCAAGACACCTATTACGTCGTAGCCCACTTCCACTACGTGCTGGTGGCAGGATCGCTTTACGCCTTGTTCGCTGGTTACTATTACTGGGCGCCAAAGTGGACCGGCGTCATGTACAACGAAACCCGCGGCAAGATCCACTTCTGGTGGTCACTCATCGCCTTCAACGTCACCTTCTTCCCAATGCACTTCTTGGGTCTGGCCGGTATGCCCCGCCGTTACGCAGACTACCCAATGCAGTTCGCCGATTTCAATGCGATCGCTTCCGTAGGTGCCTTCGCCTTTGGCATCGCTCAGGTGTACTTCTTCCTGTTCATCGTGTTGCCGACCATGTTGGGCAAAGGCGAAAAAGCCCCTCAGCGTCCATGGGAAGGCGCCGAAGGTTTGGAGTGGGAAGTGCCGTCGCCAGCACCGTTCCACACCTTTGAGAACCCGCCCAAGCTGAACGCAGCCGCCAACAAGATCGTTGCCTGAGTACTGACATGGCCCAGACACCCGAACAGAAAAAGAACAACCTCCGCACAGCACTGATTCTGGTGTCTGTTGTGGTGGTGTTTCTGCTCGGGTTCTTTGCCAAGGTCATGTTGCTCGGCCGCTGAACCCAGACACGCTACACACCATGGGCATTCGCTTCGAGAACGTGAAAATGCTGCGCAAGCTTGGCGTTGTAGCGCTTGGCATGTTTGCGTTCGGGTATGGCTTGGTGCCGCTTTACAAGGCGATTTGCGAGGTGACCGGCATCAACATTCTGGCACTTGGCGAACAGCAAATGACAGGTAAGGGTGCTGTCCCGACCAATTCGCAGGTTGACACCAGCCGCACCATCACTGTGGTGTTCGATGCGAATGCCCGCGGGCCGTGGGAATTCAAGCCCGCCACCCGGTCGATGCAGGTCCATCCCGGCGAACTGGCGACTGTGTTGTACGAGTTCCAAAACGTCCAGAATCGTCGCATGGCCGCGCAAGCGATACCCAGTTATGCCCCTCGCCAAGCGATGGCCCACTTCAACAAACTGGAGTGCTTCTGCTTTAACCAGTACACGCTGGAGCCAGGTGAGAAGAAACAGTGGCCTGTGGCCTTTGTGATTGACCCGAAGTTGTCCAAAGACGTGAATACCATCACGCTGTCCTACACCTTTTTTGAGGTTGGC
This sequence comes from uncultured Burkholderiaceae bacterium, assembly GCA_964486575.1. Lineage (GTDB taxonomy): Bacteria > Pseudomonadota > Gammaproteobacteria > Burkholderiales > Burkholderiaceae_C > PCRC01. Next base: position 4,760 of record CAZANT010000060.1, read on the forward strand.
GGTAAAACGCCATCGGCCCCAACCGCTGCGGCCACCGTTGTTCCGGGCCCGGCCACATGAGCGGAGGTAAGCCCCCGGGCGACGCGGTCGCACCTCACAAGCGCAAAGGCTCTCTGTGGCGCACCGTCAAGGCGGTCGGCTGGTCCTTCTTTGGGGTTCGAAAAGGGACGGACTACCAGGAGGACATTGCTCGGTTGAACCCGCTGCATATCATCTTGGTCGGCATCGCAGGGTGCATGGTGTTTGTGGTGGGGTTGATTGCATTGGTGAATTGGGTGGTTTTGCCTTGAACTGAATGCGCAGGCATCCGACTGTGGTCCAGGATAATTAGACATTGATTGAAACGTAGGAGCAGAGATGAGTTCTTCCACCCATGCCGGCGGCACGCCGTACTACTTTGTGCCTGGCCCGTCGCGGCACCCCGTGATGGCAGCCATAGGTTTGTTCTTTGTGATCCTGGGTGCAGGTCAGTGGGTGAATGGCAGCGGCTGGGGCGCGTATTCCGTGGCGTTCGGATTGGTCTGGTGGGGGATTGTGCTGTACCAGTGGTTCAGAGACGCTGTCACTGAAAGCAACACGGGCCTGTACGGCCACAAGATTGACCTGTCGTTCCGCTGGAGCATGAGCTGGTTCATCTTTTCCGAAGTGATGTTCTTCGGCGCGTTCTTCTCCGCGCTATGGTGGGCACGGTCGCATTCGGTCCCATCGCTTGGCAGTTTGGAAAATGCCTTGCTTTGGCCTGATTTCAAAGCAATGTGGCCCAGTGTCGCTGCCGGTGCCACGGCATCGCCTGCCGGCATCATTGAGCCATTCACAACGATGGGCCCATTCTGGTTGCCCACCATCAACACGGCGTTGCTGCTCACGTCCGGTGTGACATTGACGATTGCCCACCATGCGCTGCGTGAGAACAACCGCAGCAAGACCATCACCTTCATGTGGTTGACGGTGATTCTGGGCGTTATTTTCTTGTTTGTGCAGGGCTACGAATACGCCCATGCGTATTCGGACTTGAACTTGAAGCTAAGTTCGGGCGTCTACGGTTCGACCTTCTTTATGTTGACCGGTTTCCACGGTTTCCACGTGTTCGTTGGCATGTTGATGCTGTTGTTCATCACGCTCCGCCTGATGAAGGGCCACTTCACCGCCGACAAACATTTTGGCTTTGAGGGCGCCGCCTGGTACTGGCATTTCGTGGACGTTGTTTGGCTCGGTCTTTACGTGTTGGTTTACTGGACCTGATCAGGGCACGATTCTTAAAACAAAGGCGCCTCGCGGCGCCTTTGTTGTTGGAGGGGAGAAAGAACGTCAGACGCCGCCAGGAATTCCGGTAGGTCGAATGTATCCAAATTTCCAAGCCAACAGGATGCAGACAAAAAGCAGCACCGAGAAGCCCACACGGAATGCCAATGCCTTGGCCATGTTGCTGGACTTGGCTTTGCCGCCCTGACCATCTTTCATCATGAAGAACAGGGCAGAACCCAGGCTGGCCACAATGGCCAAAAACGCAACGATGACCAAATATTTCATGGAACAGATTATCCCGTGTCACAGACGATCCGGTTTTGGTTGGTGAGTGCCGCCGCACTGGTGGGTGTGGTGACCACGCTCGGTTTGGGGCAGTGGCAGCTGGGCCGTGCCGCTGAAAAACAGGCGCTGCAATCGGCCATTGACCGTCAGACGCAGTTGCCTGCGCTCACTGCCGCTGACGTGTCCAGCAGCACCGCCCTGGCCAATGTGATTCACCGGCAAGCCACACTGCAAGGCAAATGGTCGTCAGAAGCCACGGTGTACCTCGACAACCGGCAAATGGAGGGTCGACCGGGCTTTTTTGTGTTGACCCCATTGCGGCTGAGCGGCAGTGACACGCAGGTGATGGTGCAGCGTGGCTGGGCTCCGCGCGACTTCATGGACCGCAATCGCTTGCCAAACGTGGTGACACCCGAAGGCGAGGTTCGGATTCAGGTGCGGATGGCCCCACCGCCGTCAAAGCTGTACGACTTCCAGGGTGCGCCGTCCGGGCCCATACGGCAAAATATCGATCTGGCTGCGTTTGCGGCGGAGACGCGGTTGCCGTTGCTGACGCATCTCAGCGCCCTTGAGTTGGCACCTGTCGCTGGCACACCGAGTGATGGGCTGTCGCGCAACTGGCCAGCGTTCAACACAGGCATTGACAAACACCATGGTTACGCATTCCAGTGGTTTGGCCTCAGCGGCCTGATCGCACTCCTCTATGTCTGGTTCCAACTCATCCAACCCCGCCGCCAACGCCATGCCTCGGCCTGACGAACCCCTGTCACTGACAGTCCATTCGTTGCCCGACCCTGGCGCTTCGGAGGCGCCATTGAAACGACAAGGCGATGGGCGCTGGAAGATGCTGGCGGTGCTGGCGGTCTGTGCCGCCCCGGTCATTGCGTCCTACTTCACTTACTACGTGATTCGGCCGGAAGGCCAGCGGGCATTCGGTGAATTGATCGACCCGCAACGCCCGATACCCAACCTGACCGGACGCACGCTGGACGGCAGAGTCGTCAACCTGCAAAGCCTCAAAAAGCAGTGGCTGCTGGTGGCCGCGATGCCGTCCACGTGCGACGCGGTGTGTGACCAGAACCTGTACCTGCAGCGCCAGATGCGCGAAGCGCTGGGTAAGGAGAAAGAACGGGTCGACCGTGTCTGGCTCGTCACCGACGATGGACCGGTGGCTCCCGCGCTCTTGCCCGCGCTCGAAGGCGCACAGGTATTGCGTGTGGATGCCAAGCAAATGGCCCAGTGGCTGCAGCCGGCGGCCGGTGAGTCCCTCTCGAACCACTTGTATGTGGTCGACCCAATGGGCAACTGGATGATGCGATTCCCCGCGCGTCTGGATCTGCAGACTGCGGCCAAGGCCAAGCGTGACCTCGACCGCCTGTTGCGGGCGTCGGGCTCGTGGGACGTGCCCGGTCGATGAAAGCCTGAGCCATGGATGAACAAGCACTGCTCGATCTGACCCCTGTGCTGCGCCTGCTGCTGATGGGCGTGCTGTTGGCCGCTGGCCCGTTGCTGTGGGTCTGGCTGCGCCAGCGCCAGGCCAGCATGGCCCAGCGGCTGCGTGCCCTCACATTGCTGACACTGTTTTTCACCTTCGATTTGGTGCTGTTCGGCGCTTTCACCCGCTTGACCGACTCCGGTCTGGGCTGTCCCGACTGGCCCGGCTGCTATGGGAGCGCCAGCCCGATCGGGGCAATGCAGGAGATCAGCGAAGCCCAGGCTGCCATGCCGACCGGACCCGTGACGCACAGCAAAGCCTGGATCGAAATGGTGCACCGCTACCTGGCCACTGGCGTGGGCGGCATGATCCTTGCGCTGGCGTTGCTCAGTGCCTGGGACGCGTTCCGCCGTCGCAAGACCGACCAGACAGGCGGGCTGCCCGCCGTCAGTCCCTGGTGGCCTGCCCTGACTCTGGTCTGGGTCTGTGTGCAGGGCGCGTTTGGCGCACTGACCGTGACCATGAAGCTGTTTCCTGCCATCGTCACCCTGCATCTGCTGGGCGCGCTGGTGCTGCTGGCCCTGCTGACCGTGCAGGTGGTTCGCTATTCTCAGGTTCAGGCGCTGGTGAAAAGCCTGGCCGTACCGTCGCGCTTGCGCCGTGGGATCGTGCTGGCGCTGGCGCTGGTGTGGATGCAGGTCGCGTTGGGCGGCTGGGTCAGCACCAACTACGCGGTGCTCGCATGCACCGAATTCCCCAAGTGCCAGGGCAGCTGGTGGCCAGCGATGGACTTTCTGCAAGGCTTTGAACTGTGGCGGGCGCTGGGGCGGACCGGTGCAGGCAGCAACCTGACCTTCGAGTCACTCACTGCCATTCATTACACCCACCGCCTGATGGCCTACCTGGTGGTGGCGGTGCTGCTGTGGCTGGTGTGGCGCATGCGCACCACATTCGCGCTGCGCGCACACGCCCGCTGGCTGGGTTTGCTGGTGCTGCTCCAGTTTGGAACCGGCCTGAGCAATGTGGTGCTGGGCTGGCCGCTGCTCGCTGCCGTGCTGCACACGGGCGGTGCTGCGGCGCTGGTGGTGGTACTCACCCATGCGCTGGCCTCCACCCGGCAAAGTGAACCGCGGGTGGTGCTGGCCGTCAAATCACGGCGAGCAGCGGCATGACCGTGCCCGTCCCTCCCCATGCCACGGTAGAGTCGGCCATGTCCACCGCCACCCCCAGCCTGCCGTCGCGCTGGCGCCAGTTCAATGCGTTGACCAAGCCACGCGTTATCCAGCTGATTGTTTTTTGTGCGCTCATCGGCATGGTGTTAGCCGTGCCTGGTGTCCCGGGGTGGTTCCACCTGAAGCAGGCTCTGGTCGCCTGTGTGGGCATCTGGCTCGTGGCTGGGGCCGCTGCGGCCTTCAATTGCCTGGTGGAAAAGAAAATCGACGCCACCATGAAGCGCACGTCGTGGCGGCCCACCGCCAAGGGCGAACTAAGCGACCGCGAAGCGCTGGCGTTTTCGGCGCTGTTGTGTGCCGCCGGTTCGTTGTTGCTGTATTTCTGGATCAATCCATTGACGATGTGGTTGACCTTCGCGACCTTCATAGGTTACGCGGTGATCTATACCGTCATCCTCAAGCCCCTGACACCGCAAAACATCGTGATTGGTGGCGCATCGGGCGCAATGCCACCAGTGCTGGGCTGGGCTGCCATGACGGGCGAGGTGGGCCCGGAAGCGCTGATCTTGTTCCTGATCATTTTCCTGTGGACACCGCCGCACTTCTGGGCGCTGGCGCTGTACCGGGTTGAGGACTACCGCAAGTCCGGCTTGCCGATGTTGCCAGTGACCCACGGCAACGAGTTCACCCGCCTGCAGGTGTTGCTCTACACCTTCATCCTCGCGGCGGCCTGCATGCTGCCCTTCATATACCGGATGAGTGGCTGGTTCTATTTGGTGTCGGCGCTGGCCTTGAGCGTTGGTTTTTGTGGTTACGCCTGGGCGCTGTGGCGCAATTACTCCGACGCACTGGCCCGCAAGACCTTCCGCTTCTCGTTGATCCATTTGTCGCTGCTGTTTGCCGCCTTGCTGATTGACCATTACCTGTTCAAGCCGTGAAAGAGACCCCATGACTTTCTCCCTGCCAACCTGGATCGCCCCTGTCGCAGTGGCCCTTGGCCTGATGGCGGGTTGCGGCGACGCCAAAGGCCCCGCGTTCAACGCCATCGATCTCACGGGTGCCAACTACGCCCAGGACTTTGCGCTGACCGACCCCAGCGGCCAGCCACGCAGCTTGAAAGACTTCAAGGGCAAGGTCGTGGTGGTGTTCTTCGGCTTCACGCAGTGCCCCGATGTGTGCCCGGCGACCATGGCCGAGCTGGCCGAAGTCAAGCGCCAACTTGGTCCCGACGGCGACAAATTGCAGGGCGTGTTCATCACGGTTGACCCAGAGCGCGACACCCCCGAACTGTTGAAGGCCTACATGGGAAATTTCGACCCGAGCTTCGTCGCCTTGTCGACCTCGGTGGACAAACTGCCGGCGCTGGCGAAAGACTACAAGCTGTACTACAAAAAGGTCGAAGGCAAAACGCCCGGCAGCTACACCATGGACCATTCGGCCGGCAGTTACATCTACGACACGCAAGGCCGGTTGCGTCTGTACACCCGCTACGGCACCGGCGTACCGGCACTCACCGCCGACATTCGCGCGTTGCTCCGGCAGACATCCTGAAACTGGAGCTGTAGGGAGGCCCTTGATTGCTACTGAAAGCAGAGCAGCATCATCCAGTTTCACCTCGGCTCACAGCCAATATGATCTGAAATCTGCCCTTGAGCTCGGTGTTGGACACAAAAAAGCCCGGTGGCAGGGCGCCCCGGGCTTGGGTTGGGCAAGGCCGGCTTCAGGCGTAAGCAGCCAGCGTCTTGCGCATTTTTTTCATGGCCGCCACTTCAATCTGACGGATGCGCTCTGCGCTGACGCCGTAGACCGCAGCCAAGTCATGCAGCGTCATGCCGCCGCTGCCGTTGTCGTTTACCTTGAGCCAGCGCTCTTCTACAATGCGGCGCTCGCGCGGTTGCAGCTCTGCCAGCGCAGCGGCAATGCCGTCAGACGCCAGCAGGTCGCGCTGGTGTGATTCGATCATTGCGGTGGGCTCGTGGCTCACGTCGGCGAGGTAGGCAATCGGCCCAAAGGCCTCTTCGCCGTCGTCCGACGGGCTGGGGTCCAGAAGCACGTCGCCGCCAGACATGCGGGTTTGCATTTCCAGCACGTCTTCGCGCTTGACATTCAGGCGCTCGGCCATCGTGTCCACTTCGTTCTCACTCAGCGTCTCGCGGTGGGAGGCGGCGTCGTCTAACACCATGGCGTCCTGTTTCATGCCCTGCTTCATCGAGCGCAGGTTGAAGAACAGCTTGCGCTGGGCCTTGGT
>CAZANT010000061.1:0-11143 GCA_964486575.1 uncultured Burkholderiaceae bacterium
TCGCATGCCGTGCGACCAACGCGTTGCGGTGCACGCGCAGAAAATAATCGCTGTGGCGGCTTTCCAACTCGCTCAAGGCGCCGTCCATGATGTGGCTGCGCCGACCCGTCTGTACCGTGATGTACTTGAGCTCGGCTTTCAGAAATAGCACGTCGGCCAGCGGAATGCGCTCGGTGCGGCCCAAGGACTGTATCAACAGCGATTTTTGAGCCAAAGTAGACTCAAGCCCAGTCGAATCCTTACGGTATCGCTCTACTTTCTGTAGCGCTTGTTGCAAGCGTTCGAACCGCACTGGTTTGGTCAGGTAGTCCAACGCGTCGAGTTCAAACGCCACCACCGCGTGTTCGGCGTGGGCGGTGACGAACACCAGGGCCGGGGCGGGCTGGTGGCGCTGCAACCCACGCGCCAAGGCCAGACCGTCCATGCCGGGCATGTGGATGTCCAGCAGCACCACGTCGGCGCTGTGGCTGGCCAGCCAGGCCAGGGCTTGCACTGCATCGCCCGCTTCCCCCACCACCTCGGCCGCCGGCGCGGTGCAGTCGCCCACCAGGGTGCGCAGCCGCGCGCGGGCCAGCACCTCGTCGTCGACCACCAGCACGCCCAGGGGCCGGGTCACAGCGGCACCTCGATGCGCACCTGGTAGACCCCGTCTTGCAGCACCGTTTGAAAGCGTGCGGCCACGTCGTGCATCAACCGCAAGCGGTCGCGCACGTTGGCGAGTGCCAGCCCCTGTCCGCCTTCGCCCTGCCCTGCGGGCACGGTGTTGCGCACCTTGATGACCACCACCGAACCGCGACGCTCGGTGCTGATCTTGAGTTGGGCGCCGGTGGGGCTGGGCTCGACCCCGTGCTTCACCGCGTTCTCCACCAATGGCTGTAACAACAGCGGCGGCAACCGGGCGGCGTTGGCCGCCGGGTCGATGAGCCAGGTCACTCGCAGGCGCTCACCAAAACGCACCTCCTCGATGCCCAGATAGCGCTGCGCCAAGGCGATTTCGTCGGCCAGTGTGACCGACTCGCCCGGTTCAGCCAGCGCGTGGCGGAACAAGTCGCTCAGGTCTTCCAACAAGGCCTCGGCCCGGGCCGGCTCGGCGCGTACCAGCGCGATCGCGCTGTTGAGTGTGTTGAATAAAAAGTGCGGCCGGATGCGGGCCTGCAACTCGGATAATCGAGCCGCAGTCTGAGCCGGGGTTTGCCCCTTGGCCCGCCAGACCAGCGCTGCGACCAGCGCTGCCGCCAGCAGGCCCCCCGCCACCCCACTTGCCAGCCAAGGTGCACCGCCTCCAACGATGCCGGAGACCGCAGCCAACAGCGTGCAGCCCAGCAGGCCCGCCGCCACCCCCAGCGCCACACCGACGCCGTATTGCCCCCCACGCGGCAACCGTGCCAGCGTGGTCTTGAGGCTGCACGCCGTAATCAGCCACAACAACGTGGCGGGCAACACGGCTCCGGTGAACAGTGCCACTTGGCCCAGCCACACCACCGGCTCGGTGGTCACAAACAGCGTCCCGGCGCCCACAACCACCTCCACAAACAGCACCGCGCGCAGCACCACACCAATGTGACAGGCGTCGAACACCAGGCTGCCCGACACCGTCACTCCCGGGTCGGTGGCGGGTACGCCGACGGTCGGGGGGGTGAAGGTCGATAAAATTTGGCTGTCTTTCATGAATGTGGGCGCTTGCCGTGTCGACAGTCTCTGAAGCGCCACCTGATTATTGGTGATTTGTCCGTGCCGGAGAATCCGGTTCTTTCACCTCGCCTGCATTCCGGTTCGTCCAACCTGGGGAATTGCCCCCGCAACGCCTAGCCACCCATGTCCCAAAACCAGTTCGACAAAAAATCAGAAGCGTGGTCCGCGCTGTTCTCCGAGCCCATGAGCGAACTGGTGCAGCGCTACACCGCCAGCGTTTTTTTTGACCAGCGCCTGTGGCAGGCCGACATCGCCGGTTCCTTGGCACATGCCGACATGCTCGCCGCCCAAGGCATTGTTTCGGCCGACGACCACGCCGCCATCCGACGCGGCATGGCACAGATCACCGGAGAAATTGATTCCGGCCAATTCGAATGGAAGTTGGCACTGGAAGACGTGCACCTGAACATTGAGGCCCGCCTGACCGCGCTGGTGGGCGACGCGGGCAAGCGCCTGCACACCGGCCGCAGCCGCAACGACCAGGTCGCCACCGACGTGCGCCTGTGGCTGCGCGACGAGATCGACCTGATCTCGGACCTGCTGAAAGAACTGCAGATCGCACTGGTCGATGTGGCGGAGAAAAACGTCGAGGTGATCCTGCCCGGCTTCACCCACCTGCAGGTGGCCCAGCCGGTGAGTTTCGGCCATCACATGCTGGCCTACGTGGAGATGTTCTCCCGCGACGCCGAGCGGCTGGCCGACGTGCGCAAACGGGTGAACCGCTTGCCACTGGGCTCGGCCGCGCTGGCGGGCACCAGCTATCCGCTGGACCGCGAGCGGGTAGCGCGCACACTGGGCATGGACGGCGTTTGCCAGAACAGCCTGGACGCCGTCAGTGACCGGGACTTCGCCATCGAGTTCACCGCCGCCGCCACGCTGTGCATGGTGCACATCAGCCGGTTGAGCGAGGAACTGATTCTGTGGATGAGCCAAAGCTTTGGCTTCATTGACATCGCCGACCGCTTCTGCACCGGCTCCAGCATCATGCCGCAGAAGAAAAACCCCGACGTTCCCGAACTGGCGCGCGGCAAAACCGGCCGTGTGGTCGGCCACCTGATGGGTTTGATCACGCTGATGAAAGGCCAGCCGCTGGCCTACAACAAAGACAACCAGGAAGACAAAGAGCCGCTGTTCGACACGGTGGACACCTTGAAGGACACGCTGCGCATATTCGCCGAGATGGTGGGCGGCATCACCGTCAAACCAGAGGCAATGGAACGCGCCGCGCTGCGCGGCTACGCCACAGCCACTGACCTGGCCGATTACCTCGTCAAAAAGGGCCTGCCCTTCCGCGACGCCCACGAGACCGTGGCCCATGCGGTCAAGACCGCCATCGCGCAGGGCGTGGACCTGTCTGAGCTGCCGCTGGCCACGCTGCAGCAGTTCAACCCCCACATTGGCAACGATGTCTACGACGTGCTGAGCCTGCGCGGCTCGTTGAACGCCCGCAACACGCTGGGCGGGACCGCCCCAGCCCAGGTACGGGCGCAGGTGGCGCGCCATCGCGCGCGGCTGGGCTGAACACCAAGCCAGGCGCGGAGCGTCAGGCGGAGGCCATGAAGCCCAGGTCGCGGGTGCTGTAGTTGCGCAGGTTGGGCAACACCAGCGCTTGGTCGGCAGCCGACACGCCGAACCAGTTGGCCAGCGTGCCGCCAAACTGGTCTACCGACAGTTCGGGCAGCAGTCGACCCTGACCCACGTCGTTGGCCCCATTGTTGGCGACCTCGGGCGCGTTTCCCACCAGGGACTTGCCCAACACGCTGCCACCGACCACGAACTGCATTCCGCCCCAACCGTGGTCAGACCCTGATCCGTTGCTCACCAGCGTGCGGCCAAAGTCCGACGCCGTAAACGCGGTGACCTGGTTGGCCACCCCCATCTCCACGGTGGCGTTGTAGAAAGCGGCCATCGCGTTGCCCACCTGGGCCATCAGACCAGGGTGGTCTTGAACCAGGCGGTCGTGTGTGTCGAAGCCGCCCAGCGACACAAAAAACACCTGGCGTTTTGCACCCAAGGCGTTGCGGGCCGAGATCAGCCTGGCGACCATGGCCAACTGGCTGGCCAAGGTGTTGCCGCTGGGGAAGCTGGTGCGCAACGCAGGCGCACCAGCCAAACCTGCGGTGACCTGGTCGCTCGCGTCGATGGCTCGTTTGGACACCCGTGCATGTTCAGACTCGAACAAATGCGCCCGCGGGGCGGTCATCAGGTTTTGCAGCGCGCTGGAGCACGCGGCCGACCCAAACAGCGGGCTCTTGATGCCCTGTACTGGCACTGACCCGTTGGGCGTAACCTGGTACTGCACCGCGTTGTTGCCCGACAGGTACACCGTGTTACCCGACACGCTGATGCAGGTGAAGGTTGAGTTGCCGTTACCCGAAGCAAACAGGTCACCCACGCGGCCGCCCCAACCTGAGCGGGCCCCCTCCGGGGAGGAGGCTTGCCAAAACGACTGCTGGTCGTTGTGCGAAAAGAGCTTCGGTGGCAAAGGCACCGACCGGTTGGTGTACTGGGCCTTGGTGGTGGGTTGCACCAGCGTGCCCACGTTCAGCAAGGCAGCCATCTTGCCGGACTCAAATATCGGCATCAAGGGTGCCAAGCCAGGCGCCATCGCGTACTGGCGGCCGCCGGCCAAGGGGTTGGTGGGGTTCAGCACCGTGTTGGACAGGACGGCGCGGTCGATGGCCAAATTGCTGCGCAGCGCGCTGTAGGCGCTGTAGCTGGCCTGGTCGTAAGGTACCAAGGTGTTGGCATGGTCGTTGCCCCCAAAGAGGAACACACACACCAAGGCCTTGTAGTCGTTGGCGCTTTGGGCGGCAGCCTCGCCCATGGCGGCCAAGCTCATGGCCCACGGGGTGGCAGCGGCGGCGAGCGACAGGGCGCCGCCGCGTTTCAGGAACGCCCGGCGAGACGCGTTGTCGGGTGCGATGTCGGTGTAGTAGTTCATGACGCTCACCTTATTTCTGTGCGATGTATTCGGGCGCGGCCATCACCAACGTGAGGGCGGCGTGGACGCGGTTGAGCTGGCCGGCGGGTGTAGTGACCAAGATGGTGTCGAGCGCGGTTTTCAGTGTGGTCAAAGTGTCGGCCGAAACCTGCCCAGCGGCCAATACAAGGTTGATCTCGCTCAGCAGTGCAGCCGAGTCGCTCACCAACGCCAACAGGCTGGTGTAGTCGGCACGCACATCGCCGATGCCGGCCCCGCTGATGGCCCGCTGCATGAAGTTCACATAACCCGCCACCGAAGACTCCGTGGTGATCTGGAACTCCGGTCCGGTCAGGCCTTGGTTGCCTATGGCGCTGTTGGGGGGTACGTAACCAGGTCGGAAGAAGTTGAACACCGATCCGGCGTGCATCGGGCTTTGGCCCAACCGGGTGGCCGGATCTGACAGGTCGCCGATGGCCCACAGGCCCGAGGGGGAAGTCGCACCAAAGCCCCGTGCCCAGTTCAGGAACCGAACCACCGGCTCGCGCAACTTGCCAAAGCCCGGGTTACCGAGGTTGGCGTCGTTGCGGGCTTCGCCGTCGAGCAGGATGGCGCGCAAGACCGCCTGCAGGTCGCCGCGCACGCCTGCGCCATTGTTGGCAAAGACAGCCGCCACCCGGCCCACATAACCGGGGCTGGGGTTGCTGGTGACCAGGCGTTGGATCAGCTGGCGGCCAATGAACGGCGGCAAGTTGGGGTGGTTGAACAACGCATTGAGTGCTATTTCCAGACTCGCGGCGCCATTGGTGCCCGCTGGCACAGTGGTACCCAAAAAGGTTTTGGCGCCCGTTTCGTGGCGGCTGGCCACCACCGTCATGGGACGACGGTAGGCGTCGGACGGAAAAGGCGCGCTGAGCCCCGTGGTATCGAGTTCATAGCCGGTAAACACCCGGGCCAGACCTGCCACGTCGGTCTGGTCGTAGGTGTCCAGCGGCGTGCCGTTGCTGACCCGGGGCGTGCCATCCCCGTTGAGTTGGGTCAGACCGAGAGTGAAGATCTGCATCAACTCACGCGCATAGTTTTCATCCGGCTGGCTGCCGGTGTTGGGGTTGGCTTTGGCGCTGCCCCGGAAGGTCAGGTAAAAGCCCATCGCCGGGCTGGTGGATATTTGCTGCAGAAGGGTGCGGTAGTTACCAAACGCGTTGGCTTCCAGAACGTCCATGTAGGCAGCCACCACGAACTGGCGCCACTCCGAGTTGATACCCAGCAGCGACACCACGCAGATTTCAGACAAGGCCAGCACCATGCGCTGGCGAAGCACATCGGGGCTGCCCGCCAGCTTGCGCCAGATGGTGTTGTTCAACCCGGCGGTGTTGTGGCGGTTGGCCTCCACGTTGAAGCCATTGGCCATCAGCCAGGCTACGTGGCCCTCGGTGGCGGGCATGTTGAATTGACCGTCCAACCAAGCGGCGTAGCCGCTGGACTGCACTGCCGCAATATCGGCCTTGCTGGCGCCCAGCGTGGCCTGGGTCAGGAACCGGGCGGCCTGGGTGGCGCTGGGCGGTGGAGAGGCGTCAATCGTCGGCATGGGCTGGCCGGGCACGGGGCTGGCACCGGGCGCTGGTGCCGCACCGCCACCACCACCACAGGCGGCGAGTCCCGCGGTCAAAGTACCCAGAATAGCCAGATCGAGCGGGGGTTTTCGGGTGGATGTCGCGGCGTGCGGGCGCTTGACAGCGAGGGGGGTTTCCAAGGGGTGCATGCCAAACCTTTGTTGTATGTCGGGTGAGAGGTACCGTGCTATTTCGTATTACTTCGACACATCAACTTGTGGGCTTAAGCACTCAAAAGCGGAATAAGTCACAGTTGGCCACCGAATACCAAAGTTCACCCCATGGCTGGGCGAAAACCCCCACCCCGAAGTTGTCCACAATCTGGCAAACTCCAGCGAATGAATGCTTCCATGTCCATCCCCGTTTGGTCAGATGACCTGCTGCTCGACGATGAGCGTACCGATGCCACCCACCGCGAGTTCATGCAACTGCTACGCTCGTCGTTCATGGCCACCGAGTCCAACCGCCTGCAGCGTTACCAGAAGCTGCTGGAGCACACGGTTGAGCATTTCGCGCAGGAAGACCGCTGGATGCTGGCGACGGGGATGGAGGACGACAACTGCCACAGCAAAGACCACACCATGATTCTGGAGACCATGCGCGAGGTGGAAAAACGCGCGCTCGCTGGCGACACCAGCTTCATCCCCGTGATGAACCAGGCGCTGGCCCAATGGTTTCCAGAACATGCCAAAACCAAAGACGCTGGCTTGACGCAGTACCTGAAGGAAGTGGGTTTCTCCACCACCGAAGAAGTGCTGGCCAACCCAGAAACGGCCCAGCTCAACGCCCACGGCGGCTGCGGTACGCAAAAAGCCTGCGCCTGAGCGCGCCGGGCCTTCCGGTCGACGCTTTCGCCTGATAAGGTGTGCGCTCCAAGGGTGGAGAGCACATGTACCGATTCGCGAGCACCACAGACCGTCGATTTCTCTTGCGCGGTGCGCTGCTGCTGGCAGTACCAGCCCTTGGCAGCACCGCCCTGGCCTTTCAAGTCAGCAGCTTCTCCCCCCAGAACGAGGTGGCACGGGTCCGCCAGGTGGTGGTCAAGTTTGACGAAGCCGCCATGCGTTTTGGCGACGCCAAGGCGCCCGCACCCCTCACCCTGAGTTGCTCCGACACCGATGCCCCCCGAGGGACCGGCCGCTGGAACAGCGAACGCGAATGGGTGTTTGAGTTCTCGCGCGACCTGCCGCCTGGCGTGCGTTGCACCGCGCAGCTCAACCAGCCGCTGGTGTCGGTCGCCGGCCAAACGCTCAAGGGCCCACAACGCTTCCAGTTTCATACCGGCGGGCCGTTCGTCAGCAGGCTCTGGCCCAGCTATGGGGCCATCGACGAAGAGCAATTGTTTGTGTTGCAACTCAACGGCGGCGCCACCACCGAGAGCCTGCAAGCCAACCTGTGGTGCAACGCCGAAGGCGTTGGCGAGCGCCTCCCGGTGAAGTTGGTGGACGGCAAAACCCGCGAAGCCTTGCTGAAAAATCTGGGCCTCGCCAAAGCCGCCGCCAAAGCACCACAGCGCTACGTCGCCCTCGGTTGCCCGCTGCGGTTGACACCGGCCACGCGCATGCAACTGGTTTATGGAAAAGGCGTGGCGACGCCCAGTGGCATTGCCAACCAGGTGGAAAAGCGCTTTGACTTTTCGGTGCGAGAGGCCTTCACCGCCACTTTCAGTTGCGAACGTGAAAACGCGCAATCCGCTTGCCTGCCGATCCGTCCGATGTCGCTGCGCTTTAGCGCACACATTCCGCGCAAACAAGCCGAAGCCATCCGCCTCAAGTCGGCCCAACAGACCTACACACCTGCGCTGGACAGCGACGAGGCTGCGACGGCGTTGGTCAGCAGCGTGAGCTTCAAGGCGCCGTTCAAGGAGCAAACCCCGTTCACGCTGGAACTGCCCAGAGACCTGCGCGACGACGCTGGACGTCTGCTGGCCAATGCCGACAGCTTCCCGCTTGCGGTGGCCACTGCCGCCATGCCGCCTCTGGCCAAGTTCGCTGCCGCGCCGTTTGGCATCGTGGAGCGCTTTGCCGAACCCGGCCTGCCACCGTTGTTACCGGTGACGCTGCGCAAGGTGGAAGCAGTGCTGCCGGCCCAGGCGCGGCAGGTGGGCGGCAAGGTGAACGACCTGCAGCCGCAGACCGATGCGGAAATCATCCGCTGGTTCCAGCGGGTCCAGCGCTACAACAGCTTCTGGGTGGAGCGTACACAGGCCACCAAAGACGTGAAAGGCACTTTACCGCCGTCGGTGAGCGACAACGATGTCAAGGCGGTGCAGTCGCGCATGGTCTCCCTGCTGCAGGGACAGCCTGGCCTGACGACCTTGCAGCTGCCCAAGCCCGACAGCGCCGACCCGCGCCCGTTCGAGGTGGTGGGCATCCCACTGACACCGGGCTTCCATGTGCTGGAGCTGGAATCGGCCGCGCTTGGACAGGCGCTGTTGGACGAAAAATTCGGCACAGCCCGGCGCTTCTACGTCCGCACTTCGGCGCTGGTGACCAACCTCGCGGTGCACTTCAAGTCGGGCCGGGAAAATGCGCTCGCCTGGGTGACCTCGCTCGACAAGGGCCAGCCGGTGGCCAACGCCCAGGTGCAGGTGTCGAACTGCCAGGGCCAGGTGGTGGCCCGCGCCACCACCGACGCGAAAGGCATCGCGCAGTTGCCCAAGGTCGGACCCGACGCACCGGTCTGCGCCCGCGACGAGGGCGACGACTACCGGCGCGCCTGGTTTATCAGCGCCCGCGCCACGGGGGCCGACAAGGTCGAAGAACTGGCTTTCACCTGGAGTGACTGGCAACGCGGCATCGAACCGTGGCGATTCAACCTGCCCACTAGCCAGGAAGCTGTGCCCGACGCGCGTGCCCACACCGTGCTTGACCGCGACCTGCTGCGAGCGGGCGAGACCGTCGGTATGAAACACCTGTTGCGCGCCGAATCCAGCCAGGGCTTCGGCCTGCCCAACCAAACACCCGACACCCTGGTCATCACCCACACCGGCAGCGGGCAGCGCTTTGCGCAGGCACTGGCTTGGCGCAAAACGCCCACCGGCGGCCTGAGTGCCGACAGCAGCTGGCAGGTGCCGCCCGGCGCCAAGCTGGGGCAGTACGACATCGTGCTGCGAAGCGGCGACACAGGCCACGGCCACAGTTTTTACAGCGGCCAATTTCGGGTCGAAGAGTTCCGTCTGCCGGTGCTGCAGGGTCGGCTGGGCGTTGTGCAAAAAGGGCCCCTGGTCAACGCCGAGGCGGTCACCACCGACGTTCAGGTGAACTTCGTCTCCGGCGGCCCGGCGGCCAACCTGCCGGTTCGGGTCTCGGCCCTGGTGCGTGAACGCGCCTTGGTGCTGCGCGACTACGACGACTTCAGCTTCGGGCCGCCGCGCGCGTTGCGTGCGACAGCGCCTGACAGCGAAGGCGACGAAGAAGAAAGCAGCGCGGTGCAAGACCAGCGTGTGGTCGCCAGCCGTCTGCCCCTCACACTCGACAAAAACGGCACTGGCCGGATCGCGCTGCCCAAACTGCCCCGCTCAGCCCGGCCACAAGATTTGCTGCTGGAGGCCACCTACGCCGACCCGAGCGGTGAGGTACAGACACTCCGCGGCAGCACCGTGCTGTGGCCGGCCTCGGTGATGGCCGGTATCAAGGCCGAAAGCTGGGCCTCGGTAAAACAAAAAGCCGTGTTTCAGGCGGTGGCGCTCGACCTCAACGGCAAGCCTCAGGCCGGCGTAAAGCTGGACGTGAAAGCGGTGGCGCGCATCGTTACCAGCAGCCGCAAGCGGCTGGTGGGTGGGTTCTACAGTTACGACAACCGCACCGAGCTCAAAGACCTTGGCAGCGTCTGCGCAGGCAAAAGCGACGCGCGCGGCCTGCTGTTGTGCGAGGCGCGCATTGAGCAGCCTGGCGAAGTGGAACTGGTGGTGACCGCGCACGACGCCGAGAGCCACAGCATCCAGGCTGCCACTTCGATCTTCATTACCCGCCAGGGCGAGTTGTGGTTCGGCGGCGAGAACCACGACCGCATGGACCTGCTGGCCGAGAAGAAAAGCTACCAGCCTGGCGAAACCGCCCGCTTCCAGGTGCGCATGCCATTCCGCCAGGCCACGGCGCTGGTCGCAGTGGAACGCGAAGGCGTGATCGAGACCCAGGTGGTGCAGCTCAACGGCAAGGATCCAACGGTCAGCCTGAAGGTGCAGGACGGTTGGGCGCCGAACGTGTATGTCAGCGTGCTGGCCTTGCGCGGGCGCCTTCGCGACGTGCCCTGGTACTCGTTTTTCACCTGGGGCTACAAAACGCCGAGCCAGTGGTGGACCGCGTATTGGCACGAAGGCCGTGACTACGTCGCCCCCACAGCGCTGGTGGACCTGAGCAAGCCAGCCTACCGGCTCGGCGCGGCCGAAATCCGAGTGGGCACCCAAGCGCACCAGTTGAAGGTCACGGTCAAGGCCGACAAGGACAGCTACCCGGTACGTGGCCAGGCCAAAGTCACCATCAGCGCCATCCGGCCGGACGGCAAGCCCGCAGCCAACGCCGAGGTGGCGGTGGCTGCGGTCGACCAAGCACTGCTGGAACTCTCGCCCAACACCAGCTGGAACCTGCTGGAAGCAATGCTTCAGCGGCGCAGCTGGGGCGTGGAAACATCCACCGCGCACATGGAGATCATCGGACGGCGCCACTATGGCCGCAAAGCGGTGGCGGCCGGAGGTGGTGGCGGTCGCAGCCCGACCCGCGAGCTGCTCGATACCCTGCTGCTGTGGAACCCGCGCGTACCACTCGACGCCAACGGCCAGGCCACCCTGACGGTACCACTGAACGACGCGCTGACCACCTTCAAAATCGTCGCGGTAGCAGACGCCGAGGCTGGCCTGTTCGGCACCGGCCAGACCAGCATCCGCGCCACCCAGGACCTGCAGATCATCAGCGGC
>CAZANT010000062.1:0-1665 GCA_964486575.1 uncultured Burkholderiaceae bacterium
CCCCAAACTGGTGGACGAGCGCGCCCTGAACGTGGTTAGTACCCTGCAGCAGGCCGGTTTTGCCGCCTACATCGTTGGCGGTGCAGTGCGCGACCTGCTGGTGGGTCTGCGCCCGAAAGACTTTGACGTGGCCACCGACGCCACGCCCGAGCAGGTCAAAGGACTGTTTCGCCGCGCGTTCATCATCGGCCGGCGCTTTCGCATCGTGCACGTGGTGTACGGTCGTGGCCGCGAGCACGAAGTCATTGAGGTTTCCACCTTCCGCGCCTACATGGACAGCGCGGCCGCCGAGCAGGTGACCGGTAATGAGCGCACCAGCAAGAGCGAGCTCGCGGGCATGAAGCACGCGGTGGACGCGTCGGGTCGGGTGCTGCGCGACAACGTCTGGGGCCCGCAGGAGGAAGACGCAGCGCGCCGCGACTTCACGCTGAACGCGATGTACTACGACCCCCACACGCAGACGGTGGTGGATTATCACAACGGCATTAAGGATGTGAAGAAGCGCGTCATGCGCATGATTGGCGACCCCGCCACCCGCTACCGCGAAGATCCGGTGCGCATCATCCGCGCTGTGCGTTTCGCCGCCAAACTCAGCCCCTTGGGGTTCACCCTGGAAGCCAAAACCGCCGAGCCACTGGTCAAGTCGCAAGAACTGCTGGCGGACGTGCCCCAAAGCCGCTTGTTTGACGAAATGCTCAAGCTGCTGCTCACTGGCCATTCGCTGGCCAGCATCGCGCAGTTGCGCACGCTGGGTCTGGCACGCGGTATCTATCCCTTGCTGGACGTGGTGGTGGAGCGCGCCGACCAACCCTTTGTGAATGCCGCCCTGCAAGACACCGACCGCCGCGTCGCCGAGGGCAAACCGGTGGTGCCGAGCTTTCTGCTCGCCTGCGTGCTGTGGGCCGACGTGCGCGGCGGCTGGGACCTGCGCATCGGCCAGCGGCAACACCCGTTCGCGGCGCTCCAGGAGTCGATTGACGATGTCTTCAGCGCCCGCATTGGGGATGTGTCGGGCCGCGGCAAACTGGCCGCCGACATGCGCGAGATTTGGATGATGCAGCCGCGTTTTGACAAACGTACCGGTAGCACCCCGTACAGTCTGGTTGACCAGGCCCGTTTCCGTGCCGGTTTTGACTTCATGCGCCTGCGCGCCGCCACTGGTGAGATGGACGAGGCCGTGGCCGAGTGGTGGGAAACCTTCAGCACGGCCGACGACGCCACCCGGCAAGACCTGATGGACCAGGCGCGCGACGAGCAGCAGCGCCGCCCTCGCGCGGTGCGCGCCGCGCCGCGCCCGCTGGGGGCGGGTCTGGCAGTACCGGCGCCATCGGACGGCGGGACAGACGCACCACACGCCAGTGCCGAAGGCGGCGACGCACCCCGTAAACGCCGCCGGCGCCGCCGTTCCGGGGGGGCAAGAACAGCGACGGCCCGGCGGGGCCGGTGTCTGGCGGTGACGCAGTCTGACGCACCTGTGGCGCATACAGGGCCTTACCGCAGCCCGTGCACCGCTTATGTGGCACTTGGCGCCAACCTGGGCGATGGCGTTGGCCAGTTGCAGCAAGCCCTCCGATCGTTGGCCAACTGTCCGCAACTGCAGCTTGGAACCGTCTCTTCGTTATACCGAACGGCGCCGATGGACGCGGACGGGCCCGACTACACCAA
>CAZANT010000062.1:1675-10961 GCA_964486575.1 uncultured Burkholderiaceae bacterium
CCAACGCGGTGGTGGCCGTCAGCACCACGCTGACTGCACCGGCCCTGCTTCAGGTGCTCCAAACCATCGAGCTGCAGCACGGCCGCACCCGGGATTACCGCAACGCACCCCGCACGCTGGACCTGGACTTGTTGCTGTACGGCGACGGCCAAATCAACAGCCCGGAATTGACGGTACCGCACCCCCGCATGGCCTTGCGTGCTTTTGTGCTGGTGCCCCTGGCCGAGATCGCGCCAGAGCGGGTGACGGCCGCACAGCTGGCGGCGGTGAGCAGTCAGGCCATCTCTCGCCTGTAGCCAAAGGCGGCAGCGCCTGGGTGATGCGCGGGTACACTCCGCGCAGTCATAAAAATGTCATTGATTTGACACAAACCAAACAAGGGACGCCCATGCTTTTTGGCAAGTTGATGCCGCGCGAAGGCAATTTTTTCGAGATGTTCAACCAGCACGCGGAGCGGATTGTGGAGGCGGCCCGCGCTTTCTCGCAGCTGGTGGCCAATTACAACGACCCGCACCTCCGCGAGCAGTACAACCGCGACGTCGACAACGCTGAACGCGCGGCCGACCGCATCACCCACGACGTCAATAAGGCGTTGCATAAAACCTTTATCACGCCGATCGACCGCGAACAGATCCACTCGCTGATCAACACCATGGACGACGTGGCCGACCTGATCCAGGACTCGGCCGAAACCATGGCGCTCTACGACGTGCGTTACATGACGGACGAGATCAAGCGCCTGACCGACCTGAGCCTGAAGTGTTGTGAGCGCCTGAAGGACGCGGTGGCCTTGCTGGCCAAGCTGAGTGACCCGGGAACCGCCGAAGCGGCATTGAAAACCTGCGAGGAAATCGACAGGCTTGAATCCGACGCCGACCGGGTGATGCGCTCGGCCATGAGCAAGCTGTTTCGGGAGGAGCCGGACGTGCGCGAATTGATCAAGCTCAAGGCGATCTACGAGCTGCTCGAAACCATCACCGACCGGTGCGAGGACGTGGCCAACCTGATCGAGGGCATCATCCTCGAAAACTCCTGAGCTGCTGCCCATGGACAACGTACAAGTCGCCCTGTGGGTGGTGATGATGCTGGTGTTTCTCGCACTGGCGTTCGATTTCATGAACGGCTTCCACGATGCCGCCAACTCGATCGCCACGGTGGTCTCTACCGGCGTGCTGAAGCCAGGTCAGGCGGTTCTGTTTGCCGCGTTTTTCAACTTCATCGCGATCTTTGTGTTTCACCTGAGTGTCGCCGCCACCGTGGGCAAAGGCATTGTTCAACCGGGGGTGGTGGACGTGCATGTGGTGTTCGGCGCGCTGATCGGTGCCATCACCTGGAACGTGGTGACTTGGTACTACGGCATTCCCAGCAGCTCGTCGCACGCGCTGATCGGGGGCATTGTTGGCGCGGTTCTGGCCAAAACTGGCGCCAGCGCGCTGATCGCCACCGGCGTCTTGAAAACCGTGGTTTTCATTTTCATTTCACCCATGCTCGGGTTCCTGCTCGGCTCTCTGATGATGCTGTCGGTGGCCTGGCTGTTCCGCCGCGCCACGCCGTCACGGGTCGACAGCTGGTTTCGCCGTTTGCAACTGGTGTCTGCCGGGGCTTACAGCCTAGGGCACGGTGGCAACGACGCGCAGAAAACCATTGGCATCATCTGGCTCCTTTTGATCGCCACCGGCTACCTGTCGGCCGAGGAAACCGCGCCGCCGCTGTGGACCATCGTGAGCTGTTACATCGCCATCGCCGCGGGCACCATGT
Source organism: uncultured Burkholderiaceae bacterium (assembly GCA_964486575.1). Classification (GTDB taxonomy): domain Bacteria; phylum Pseudomonadota; class Gammaproteobacteria; order Burkholderiales; family Burkholderiaceae_C; genus PCRC01. The sequence goes on from CAZANT010000062.1 coordinate 3,434, forward strand.
TTGGTGGCTGGCGCATTGTCAAGACCATGGGCCAGCGCATCACCAAACTCAAGCCGGTGGGTGGTTTCTGCGCAGAAACCGGCGGTGCCATCACCTTGTTCATGGCCACATTGCTGGGCATACCGGTGTCAACGACCCACACCATCACTGGCGCGATTGTGGGTGTTGGCGCGTCTCGCCGTGCCAGCGCGGTGCGTTGGGGTGTGGCGGGCAACATCGTGTGGGCCTGGATCTTCACTATCCCGGCCAGCGCTTTTGTGGCGGCAGTGGCCTACTGGGCCAGCCTGATGCTGTTTTGAGAGAGGCGTGCTGCGAGGGGATCGCCCGCTTCCATTACTTTGCAGCGGTGCGCTTGGGTGCCGGTTTTTGTGCCATGCGGGGCTTTGCAGCCTTGGCAGCTGTGGTGCGCTGGCCGGATTTGACCGCAGTGCCTTTGGCCTGGGCAGGCCGCACACTGGTGCGCGCTTGTTGCGGCAAAAACAGCACAACGGCCTGACCCGCCTTGAGCGTGGTGTTGGCGCTGAACTTGTTCCACTCGGCGATGTTGGCCACCGACACCTTGTTGCGGCTCGCGATGCTGGCCAGCGTGTCTTTGTTACGGGCCTTGGTTACCACGCGCCGCAGCACAATTTCCGGCGCCAGCGCCATGTGGCCGTTGTCTGCCACCTGGCTTGGCACGTCAGCTCGCACCGTGTGAGCCCGGGTCACCAGCAAGGTAGAGCCGGCCTTGATCAGGTAGCGCGGTGGGATGTTATTGACCTCGCGCAGACCGTTCTCGGTCATGCCCACACGTTTGGCTGCATCAGCGACTTTCATGGTGCTCGGTGCGGTCCAGGCGGTCCAGCTGGCCGTGTTGCCGGCGTTGTGAGCGAGCAGGTTGCGGCGGAAGACCTCAGCGTTGTCCCAGGGCAGCAGCACGTGCGGTGTGCCGGAAGCAAAAATCACCGGGCGGTGGGCTGACGGGTTGAGCGCCTTGAAGTCAGCCAGTGGGACCTGCGCCAGCTCAGCAGCCAGCTTCACATCGATGTCCCGCGTCAGCTCCACCCGCTGAAAGTAGGGGTGGTTCTCGATAACCGGAAGGTCCACCTTCAAGGCGTCCGGGTCGGCCACAATGTTTTTCACCGCCTGCAGTTTGGGCACGTACTGCTGGGTTTCCAGCGGCATGGTGAGGTCGGTGTAGGCGGTGCCCAAACCGGCCCGGCGGTTCTTGGCAATGGCCCGGCCCACGCTGCCTTCGCCCCAGTTGTAGGCCGCCAGCGCCAGATGCCAATCCCCAAACATGCCGTGCAGGCGCTGCAAGTAGCTCAAGGCCGCGCGGGTGGAAGCGAGTACGTCACGCCGGTCATCGCGGAAGACGTTTTGCTTGAGAGCAAAGTCGCGCCCGGTGCTTGGGATGAACTGCCACATGCCAGCGGCTTTCGCGCTGGACACTGCCTGTGGGTTGAAGGCACTTTCGATAAACGGCAGCAGGGCCAGTTCGGTGGGCATGTTGCGCCGCTCAAGTTCTTCGACCACATGAAACAGGTACTTGCGCGAACGGTCGGTCATGCGGACGATGTAGTCGGGTCGGCTGGCGTACCACTGCTCCTGGTTGCGGACCAGTTCGCTGTCAAGGTCGGGCATCGCAAATCCGCGACGGATGCGAGCCCACAGGTCGGCCGGGGGCTCAACGGGTACCACCGCGGGGTTGGCCGCGTCGCCAGGAATGATGGGTCTCAGCGGGTCGGTGGCCACACGCTCCGGTGCGGGGGCCGACTGCTGCGGGGGCAGGGGCAAGGCCTCAATCGGTGCACCACTCAGGCTGGATGCCGGGATGCCCTGGGCGTTCACCACGGCCGGAGGCCGTTGTATGGGGCGAATGGGGGGACTGCTCGCGGTGCTGGGCGGGGTGTCTGGTCCGGCAAGCGGGAAAGGTGTGGCGCAACCTGTGAGCAGCGCGGCGGCCAGGCAAAGGCTGGCGGCCAGGGTCAATCGGTTCATCGGAACTGGTTCTTCCATTCGCGCAAGGCGGCAAAGTCGCTCACATCGTCGTGGGCGGTCGGGTCAAAGCGGCGGGCCGAGGCTCTGACCCCCAATTGCCTGCTACGCAAAAAAGGGTTGATCTGCCGCTCAAGCGCAATCGTGGAGGGCAGGGTGGGGCGTTGGTCGGACCGCAAGGCCTGGCAGCGTGCGTGGTAGCTTTGAAGTTCGGTGTTGTCGGCATCCACGGCAAGCGCGAACTTCAGGTTGGACAAGGTGTACTCGTGGGTACAGCATACCCGGGTACTGCCAGGCAGCGCCGCCAGCTTGTCCAGCGAGGTCAGCATTTGCGCTGGCGTGCCCTCAAACAAGCGGCCGCAACCGCCTGAAAACAGCGTATCACCACAAAACAGCAGCGGCGCCCCAGCCCATTCCGGGCAGACATAGGCGATGTGTCCGGCGGTGTGGCCCGGCACGTCGAGTACCGAAAAATCCAAGCCGAGTGTCTGCACCGTGTCGCCCTCGGTGAGCCGTGTGAGTGGTTCGGGCAGGCGTTCGGTGGCTGGCCCGTAGACCGCAGCGCCCGTGTTGTTGCGCAGGGCATCGACACCGCCCGTGTGGTCTGGGTGGTGGTGGGTCAGTAGAATCGATTCAAGCTGCAGACGGTGCTGCGCCAAACTGGCCAGGACCGGTTGCGCATCGCCGGGATCAACCACCAACGCACGCCGGCCGTCGTGCAATAGCCAGATGTAGTTGTCGGTGAAGGCAGGCAGCGGGATCAGTTCCATGGGTCAACAAATTATAGGTTTGCACGATTGGCTTCAAACCCCGCCCGGCCGCTATCTCCTGGCGTGGGAGCAGGCCGAGTTTGACCGCACCGTGGCCGATTTGTTTGGTTACCACGCGCTGCAGCTCGGCTTTCCAGCGTTGTCGGGCCTCCAGGCCAACCGCATGTCGCACCGCTGGCTTGCCCTACCCGAGGCCTCCAGTGTGTCACCGCCGACGCTGATTACGGACTCCTGCGCCTTGCCGTTTCCGGAGAACAGCTTGGACCTCGTGTTACTCCCGCACACGCTGGAATTGAGTGCCGACCCCCACGCCACGCTGCGTGAGGTGCACCGTGTGCTGGTGCCGGAGGGGCGGGTGGTCATCAGCTGCCTCAACCCGGGCAGCTTGTGGGGCTTCAAGCAGCGGCGTGCCCGGCTGTACCGTCACCTCGGTTTTGGCCAGATGTTCCTGCCGGAAGCGGGCGACTTCATTGCTTATTGGCGGCTGCGAGACTGGCTTCGGCTGCTGAGCTTTGAGGTGGAAACCGCCCGCTTCGGCTGTTACCGACCGGCCCTTCGTACCGACAAGTGGCTGGACCGCTTTGGCTGGATGGACCGCGCCGGTGCGCGTTGGTGGCCGATTTTTGGCGCGGTGACCTTTCTGGTCGGTATCAAAAAGGTGCATGGCATGCGCCTGCTGAGTCCGCCCTGGAAAGCCCGAAAAAACATGGCCGCAGCCCCGGTTCCAGTGGCCAGTCCGGCCCAGAACACCAGAAAAAAGAAACATGAACCCGATTGAGATTTACACCGATGGCGCCTGCAAGGGCAATCCTGGACCCGGCGGCTGGGGCGTGCTGCTCAAATCCGGTGGCACCGAAAAAGAGCTGTTTGGCGGTGAACTGCAAACCACCAACAACCGCATGGAACTGCTGGCAGTGATTGAGGCGCTCACCGCGCTCAAGCGGCCTTGCCAGGTGACGCTGTACTTGGACAGCGAGTACGTGCGAAAAGGCATCACCGAATGGATCAGCGGCTGGAAGGCCCGGGGCTGGCGTACCGCCGCCAAGCAACCAGTGAAAAACGTCGACCTCTGGCAGCGGTTGGATGCGCTGGTCAGCAGCAGTGGCCATGCGATTGACTGGCGCTGGGTCAAGGGCCACGCTGGGGACCCGGGAAATGAACGCGCCGACGCCTTGGCCAACCGGGGTGTGGCGCTGGCGCTGGGCCAGCGCTGACGCCTGGCCTGTTGGGGCCGCGCCGCTGGCGATGAGCCTGTCGGCCGGTGCGGGTTATTTGAGACTGCTAGAGTGATCGGTTCAACGATTCGGGCGCACCGTCAACTGTCTATGGCTTCAAAAGTTATCTACCCTTTGGTGGCGGTGTTGGGCATCGCGGCCGCATCCGGTGCGGCATGGTGGTGGCAATCGCGGCCCCAGGGTCCCCAAGCGGTGCCCTCGGGCGCGGCATCGGCGGCGGTCGCTTCAACGGCTGCGAATGGGCCACGCGCCGCCGGCGTGGAGGTGGCGCAGGTGGTCGCGATGCGGCTGCAGGACGACGCGCAGGCTGTCGGCACGCTGCGCTCACGTCAGAGCGTGATGCTGCGGCCAGAGGTGGCCGGTCGTGTGCAGCAACTTGGTTTTGTCGATGGCGCCCGTGTTCGCAAGGGCCAGATGCTTGTGCAACTGGACGACACGCTGCAGCGGGCCGAAGTGAGCCAGGCGCAGGCCCAGGTGTCGATTGCTCAGGCCAACTACCAGCGCAACAAGGACCTGGTGGCGCAGAATTTTGTCGCCCAGCGGGTGCTGGACGAAAGCGCCGCCAACTTACAGGTGGCGCAGGCCCAACTGGCACTGGCCACTGCGCGACTCACGCGCATGCGGATCGTTGCGCCCTTTGACGGCACCTTGGGCATCCGCTCGGTGAACGTAGGAGAATTTGTGCGCGACGGGGCCGACCTTGTGAACCTGGAAGACATTGGCACCATGGTGGTGGACTTCCGCCTGCCGGAGCGCTTTCAGTCGAAGATCTTGCGCAACCAGATCGCCGACTTGCAACTCGACGCGCTTCCTGGCCAGCGCTTCAAGGCCCGGGTCGAGGCGATTGACCCGTTGCTGGACGTGAATGGCCGTTCGGTCGCGGTCCGGGCTGTGGTGGCGAACACCGCCAACGGCGCGGATGCGCCGCTGAGGCCTGGCATGTTTGCGCGGGTGACGGTGGTGTTTTCGGTCAACGACAAAGCACTGATGGTGCCGGAAGAAGCCATCGTGCCGCAGGGCGGGCGGCAGTTTGTGGTGCAGGTGGTGAAAGCGGCCGACGGTGGCGTACTCAGCTCGAAGCGTCAAGAGGTACAACTTGGCAGCCGTCGCGACGGTCAGGTCGAGGTGTTGTCGGGCGTGGCCGAAGGTGACACCGTGGTGGTGGCCGGCCAGCAGCGGTTGCAGTCCGACGGTACACCGGTGAAGGTGGTGACGCTGGCGCAGGCGGCCTCGCCGGCGTCGGCGCCCGTGGCTCGCTGAACCAGCGAGCCAGCAAAGGAGCACCGCATGCAGCTGCCTGAAATCTCCATCCGCCGGCCGGTGTTCGCCACCGTGCTCTCGCTGCTGGTGCTGTTGATTGGTCTGGTGGCCTACACCACCTTGCCGGTGCGCGAGTACCCCAAGATTGAGGAGCCGGTGGTCACCGTGGAAACGCGTTTTGCCGGCGCGTCCAGCGAGGTAATCGAGTCGCAGATCACCAAGGTTCTGGAGGATTCGCTCGCAGGCATTGAGGGGGTGGATGTCATCACCTCGGTGAGCCGGCAGGAGCAAAGCCAGATCTCAATCCGTTTCACCCTGAGCCGCAACCCCGACTCTGCCGCTGCCGACGTACGAGACAAAGTCTCGCGAGTCCGCCAGCGGCTGCCGCAGGACATCGATGAGCCGGTGATCGCCAAGGTGGAGGCGGACGCCTTCCCCGTGATTTGGCTGGCCATCAGTTCCGACACCCACTCTGCGCTGGAACTGACCGACTTTGCCAACCGACTGGCCAAGCCCGTCCTACAGACCGCACCCGGCGCGTCGGATGTGCTGATCCGCGGCGAGCGCCGGTACGCGATGCGCATCGCGATCGACCCCGAACGTTTGGCGGCTTACCGGCTCACCACCCAAGACGTGGAGGACGCTTTAAGGCGCAGCAACGTGGAAGTGCCGGCTGGTCGCATTGAAAGTCGCCAACGCGAGTTCAACGTGACCGCGGCGACCGATCTGCGCAAGCCGTCTGAATTTGCCCAGGTGGTGATCCGCAACGTCAACGGTCAGTCGGTGCGCATCGGCGACGTGGCCACGGTAGCCCAGGGGCCATTGAACGAACGCTCCACCGTGCGCCTGAATGGCCGCGATGCCATCGCGCTCGGTGTGATTGCTCAAGCGACGGCTAACCCGCTGGAGTTGTCCGCCGGCGTGCGCAAGCTGCTGCCCCGCCTGCAGTCCGAACTACCCGCCGGGGTGTTGCTGGAGCAGGCCAATGACAACTCGGTCTTCATTGACCGGTCCATCAAGGCGGTGTACCAAACCATCGCCGAGGCTGTGGTGCTGGTGGCGTTGGTGATCTTTGTGTTCCTGCGCACCTTGCGCGCGTCCATCATCCCGCTGGTGACCATCCCGGTGAGCCTGATTGGCACCTTCGCGTTGATGGCGGTGATGGGATTCTCCATCAACACTCTCACGCTGCTGGCCCTCGTGCTGGCCATCGGCCTGGTGGTGGATGATGCGATCGTGGTACTGGAGAACATCTACCGCCACATCGAAGAGGGCCTCTCGCCTTTCCAGGCCGCCATCACCGGCGCCAGGGAGGTGGGCTTCGCGGTGGTGGCCATGACGCTCACGCTGGCGGCGGTGTTCGCGCCACTCGCTTTCACGCCCGGCCGAACCGGGCGCTTGTTCAGCGAATTCGCGCTCGCGCTGGCCGGTTCGGTGGTGGTGTCGGGGTTCGTGGCGCTGACCTTGTCACCCATGATGTGCTCCAAACTGCTCAAGCACAACCCCAAGCCATCCTGGTTTGACCGCTGGATGGAGGGGCGCCTGAACGCGCTCACCGACAGCTACGCCCGGCTGCTGCACTGGACGCTCGACCACCGATGGTTGGTGGTGCTGGTGATGCTTGCGAGTGGTGCAGCCACCGCCGTCATGTTGAACGGCATCAAGAGTGAACTGGCCCCGCTGGAAGACCGTGGCACGGTGCTCAACGTGATCAACGGCCCCGACGGCGCCACGCTGGACTACACCAACCGTTACGTGACCGAGCTGGAAAAAATCGCCAGGGACTACCCGGAGTTCGACCGCGTGTTCGCGGTGGTGGGCGACCCCACTGTGGCCCAGGGTCGGGTGATCATGCGCACCAAGCCCTGGGAGGAGCGCAAACGCACGACGCTGGAGATTGCGCGTGACCTCGCGCCGCGCGTCTCCGGGCTTCCCGGTATTTCCGCCTTCCCTGTGACCCCACCCTCCCTGGGCCAAGGCTTCCGAGAACGGCCAGTGAACTTTGTCATCGTCACCTCCGAGAGTTACCCGGAACTGGCCAAGGCGGTGCGGGCGATGCAGGCCGAACTGGCCAAGAACCCGGGCTTCTTGCAGGTGGACACCGACCTGCGCTTGAATAAGCCCGAGATCAGCATGGCGGTGGACCGTGAACGCGCAGCCGATCTTGGGGTAAGTGTCGAGGCGGTGGCCCGTGCGGTAGAAACCACGCTGGGTGGCCGGCTGGTTACCCGCTACAAACGCGACGGCGAACAGTACGACGTGGTGGTGCAAACCAACGCCAGCAAC
>CAZANT010000063.1:0-10725 GCA_964486575.1 uncultured Burkholderiaceae bacterium
AACCCAGTCGGCGGTGGTGCTGGAGAACCTGATCAGTCAATTTTTGTACAGCAAGGCCGCAGACAGCGGCGATGGCACGGAAGGCAGTGCGAAAAAATGAGCCAATTGAATACCCCTTACATTGTGGCCAGGATGGCCCTGGGCTTGGCGTTGTTGGCAGGTCTGTTGATGTCGACCGGCTGCGCCACCCGACCAGGTGGCGATCCTCGCGACCCAATCGAGCCCTTCAACCGCAGCATCGCCAATTTCAATGACACAGCCGACCGAGTGGTTCTGAAGCCAATCGCTACCGGTTACGTCCAGTTGGTTCCTGACCTGGTTCGTACCGGGGTCAACAACTTCTTCAGCAACCTTGGCGACGCCTGGACCTTTGTGAACAGCGTGCTGCAACTCAAGCCCCAGCAGGCTGGTGAGACCGCCATCCGTTTTGGTGTCAACACCCTGTTTGGGCTGGGTGGCCTGCTTGACATTGCCTCCGAGGCCGGCATTCCCAAGCACAAGGAAGACTTTGGGCTAACGCTGGGACGTTGGGGTGTCGGTGCTGGGCCTTACATTGTTTTGCCGCTGCTGGGCCCATCGACCCTGCGCGATACGGTGGCTTTCGGTGTCGAAACCAATGGCAACGTGCTGCGTCGTGTTGATTCGGAGGCGCTGCGCAGTGGCCTGTATGTGCTGGGTGCGGTGGACACCCGCGCGACCTACCTGCAAGCGGGCAATGTGCTGGAAGAGGCAGCCTTGGACAAGTACACCTTCACCCGCGATATCTATTTGCAACGTCGCCGCAGTTTGATTTCAGACAGTCAGGCCCCGGCCGAGCCAGAGAACCCCGTCGCAGACGAACCCAAAAAGTGAAGAGCGGCTTGCCCGCGTAAAGTCTCAGCCTCTCTGGGTTACAAAGCGTGACCCGGTCGGCGGTGATAAGGTTTGAGGCGTTGAAGTTAGGCGCGACTCGCGCCATGAAGGAATGACCATGAAACGACGTTTTTTTGCGCTGTTGTGCACCAGCATGATGGCTTTTGGCTTGAACGGGGTGGCCCGGGCTGCCGACGAAGCCCCAGAGGCGCTGATCATGCGCATCTCAAGTGAGGTGTTGGATGCAGTCAAAGCCGACAAGTCAATCAAGAGCGGCGACACCGCACAGATCATTGCGCTGGTCGACAGCAAGGTGTTGCCAAACATGAACTTCCAGCGCATGACCGCCTCGGCCGTGGGTCGAAGCTGGCGCGATGCGACGCCCGAGCAGCAAAAGCGGCTCCAGGAGGAATTCAAGACGCTGCTGGTGCGCACCTACTCCGGCGCACTTGCCCAAGTGAGCGACCAGACCATCGCGCTCAAGCCGTTCCGCGGCAGCGCCGAAGACAAGGAAGTCATTGTGCGCACCGAGATCCGTGGCCGGGGTAACCCGATCCAACTCGACTACCGCCTTGAGAAAACCGCTGGCCAGGGTGCCGGCTGGAAGATTTACGACGTCAACGTGTTGGGTGTGTGGCTGATCGAGACATACCGCGGTCAGTTTGGTCAAGAAATCAACGCCAAGGGCATTGACGGCTTGATCGAATCGCTTGCAACGCGCAACAAGTCGAATGTGAAAAAAGGCTGAGTGTGTTGACCTTGCCAGCCGCGCTAACGCAGTCCGAAGCCTCAGCCTGCCTGTCCGGGTTTCAAGTCGAGCTGCGTGCGGCCAGCGATGCGGTGTTGTGCGCCGATGCGAGCGCGCTGGTGCAGTTCGACTCCACCACGCTGGCCGTCTTGCTGGCGTGCCGGCGCGAGGCGGCCAAACACGGCAAAGCGTTTCTTGTGAAGGGGATGCCGGAACGGTTGCGCACCCTGGCCGGCCTGTACGGCGTGGCCGACCTGTTGCCCGAATCAGGCACGGCGCACTGAACAGGCATGGTGTTCTGCGGTCTGGCTCACAGGCACTCCGCAGTCCCGGCCAAGCCCCTCGCCACCACCGCGGCGGGTTGCGCAGGTAAAATCCTCGGTTTCCTATGCGCGCCATCTCGTTCCAGTCCGTCTCCAAGGTTTACGCAACGCCCAAAAGACAGGTCTCGGCGCTCAGTGATGTCAGTTTTGACATCGAAGCCGGTGAGTTCTTTGGCCTGTTGGGGCCGAATGGCGCTGGTAAAACCACCCTCATCAGCATTCTCGCGGGGCTCGCGCACGCGAGTTCGGGGCGGATTGAAATCCTGGGACAAGAGGTCCGGACTGACCTCGCTGCGGCGCGGCGCCAGCTGGGTGTGGTGCCACAGGAACTGGTCTTCGACCCGTTTTTCAATGTCCGAGAAACACTCAAAATTCAGTCTGGCTACTTTGGTGTCAAGCACAACGACGACTGGATCGACGAACTCCTTCACAGCCTCGGCCTGAGTGACAAGGCCAACGCCAACATGCGGCAACTTTCCGGCGGCATGAAGCGGCGGGTGATGGTGGCGCAGGCACTGGTGCACAAGCCGCCAGTGATTGTGCTGGACGAGCCCACTGCCGGCGTGGACGTGGAACTGCGTCAGACGCTCTGGCAGTTCATCGCCAAGCTCAACAAACAGGGCCACACGGTGCTACTGACCACCCACTACCTGGAAGAAGCAGAAGCACTGTGTGGCCGCATCGCCATGCTCAAGCAGGGGCGTGTGGTGGCCCTGGACAGCACCAGTGCCCTGCTGAAGGCAGCTTCCAGCAACGTGCTGCGTTTTAAGACCAACGGAGATGCGCTGCCGGCGGCCTTGGCTGCCAAAGCCCGCGTGACCGGCCGGATCGTACAGTTGCCCGCACACAACGCGCTTGAAATTGAACAGTATCTGGCTGTGCTGCGCGAGGCCGGTGTGCAAACCGAAGACGTGGAACTGCGCAAAGCCGATTTGGAAGATGTGTTTCTCGATGTGATGGCCGAGGTGCGCGCATGACCGGCTGGCAAACCTTGTTCTACAAAGAAGTGATGCGTTTCTGGAAAGTTGGTTTCCAGACAGTGGGTGCGCCAGTGCTGACGGCAGTGCTGTACCTGCTGATTTTTGGCCATGTGCTGGAAGACCATGTGAAGGTCTATGACCAGGTCGGCTACACCGCGTTCTTGGTGCCAGGCCTGGTGATGATGAGCGTGCTGCAAAACGCCTTTGCCAACAGCTCTTCGTCGTTGATTCAGAGCAAGATCATGGGTAGTCTGGTGTTTGTGCTGCTCGCGCCATTGAGCCACTGGAACTGGTTCTTCGCCTATGTGGCGTCATCCGTGGTGCGTGGGTTGGCAGTGGGATCGGGTGTGTTCGTGGTGACTGCGTTGTTCACCAAAATCAGCTTTGTGGCACCGCTGTGGATCGTGGTATTCGCCGTGCTGGGCGCAGCCTTACTGGGGACGCTGGGCGTGATTGCCGGCCTGTGGTCGGAGAAGTTTGACCAGATGGCGGCGTTTCAGAACTTCGTGATCTTGCCCATGACCTTTCTGAGTGGTGTGTTCTATTCCATTCACTCGCTGCCACCGGTGTGGCAGACCGTCAGCCACCTGAACCCGTTTTTCTACATGATCGACGGTTTCCGCTACGGTTTTTTTGGTGTGAGCGACGTTTCGCCTTGGCTCAGCCTGGGCATCGTGGCCACCGCTTTGGTGGTCACCAGCGCGGTGGCCGTGAACCTGTTGCGCATTGGCTACAAAATCCGGGGCTGACACCCACACCACCATGACCGCCGACGAACTCAAATCCATCATCGCCAATGGCTTGCCCTGCGAACACCTCACCCTCGAGGGCGACGGTCGCCATTGGTACGCCACCATTGTGTCCACTGAATTCGAAGGCCAACGCCTGGTGAACCGGCACCAGCGGGTGTATGCCACCCTGGGTGCGAAAATAGACACCAATGAGGTGCACGCGCTGTCGATGAAAACCTTCACACCGGCCGAATGGGCCGTGCGCGCACCGGGCTGATTCACGCTGCGGACCTTGCCGCTCCGGGTGCGCGACACCCCGGCCGCAGTGGCCACTGATTTTTGACACACGGGACCTATGGACAAGCTTTTGATTCGCGGCGGCCGGCCCCTGCATGGCGAAGTGCCGATTTCGGGCGCCAAGAACGCCGCGTTGCCAGAGCTGTGCGCCGCCCTGCTGACAGCCGATCCGGTCACGCTGGTGAACACGCCACGCCTGCAGGACGTGAGCACCATGCTCAAGCTGATCGCCAACATGGGCGTGCGGATCACGCAGGGCGCAGACCGCGTGGAGATTGACGCAAGTGCGCTCAACAGTCCGGAAGCACCGTACGAGTTGGTGAAGACCATGCGCGCCTCGGTGTTGGCACTGGGGCCGTTGTTGGCGCGTTTTGGCGAGGCCACCGTGTCGCTGCCTGGTGGCTGCGCCATCGGCTCGCGCCCCGTTGACCAGCACATCAAGGGCTTGCAGGCCATGGGTGCCGAAATCGTGGTCGAACACGGCTACATGATCGCCAAACTGCCCAAGGGTCGAACCCGCTTGAAGGGCGCCCACATCACCACCGACATGGTGACGGTGACGGGAACCGAAAACTTCATGATGGCTGCCAGCTTGGCCGAGGGTGAGACGGTTCTGGAGAACGCCGCCCAGGAGCCCGAGATCACCGACTTGGCTGAGATGCTGATCAAAATGGGTGCCCGCATCGAAGGCCACGGCACCAGCAAGATCCGCATTCAGGGCGTGGAACGCCTGCATGGTTGCACCCACCAGGTGGTGCCGGACCGTATCGAGGCAGGCACTTTTTTGTGCGCTGTGGCTGCCACCGGCGGCGATGTGTTTTTGAAGCAAGGCCGTGCCGACCACCTGGACGCAGTGATTGATAAGCTCCGCGAAGCTGGTGCGAATGTCGAGGCAGCCGAGGACGGCATCCGCATCCGCGCCAACGGCCGCTTGAAGGCGCAGAGCTTTCGTACCACCGAGTACCCCGGCTTCCCAACCGACATGCAGGCGCAGTTCATGGCACTGAACGTGGTGTCGCAAGGAGCCAGTGTGGTGACAGAAACAATTTTTGAGAACCGCTTCATGCACGTCAACGAAATGGTGCGTTTGGGTGCGGCGATCCAGATCGATGGCAAAGTCGCCGTGATCGAGGGTGTAGAGAAGCTGTCGGGTGCCCATGTGATGGCGACCGATCTGCGCGCTTCGGCCAGCCTGGTGATTGCCGGTTTGGTGGCGGACGGCGAAACGTTGATCGAGCGCATCTACCACCTGGACCGAGGCTACGACCGCATGGAAACCAAACTCCGCGCCTTGGGCGCCGACATCGAGCGTGTGAAATGATCACCTTAGCCCTGTCCAAAGGCCGCATCTTTGACGAAACCCTGCCGCTGTTGAAAGCGGCTGGCATCGAGGTGCTGGAAGACCCGGAAAAGTCACGCAAACTGATACTGCCCACCAACCGGCCCGACGTGCAGGTGGTACTGGTGCGCGCCAGCGACGTCCCTACTTATGTGCAGTACGGTGGCGCCGATCTGGGTGTGACTGGCAAAGACACGCTCATTGAACACGGCATGGAGTGGGGCGCGGCCGGTTTGTACCAGCCGCTCGACCTGCAAATTGCGAAATGCCGCGTCAGCGTGGCAGTGCGCGCCAACTTTGACTACGCCAGTGCGGTGAAGCAGGGTTCCCGCCTCAGGGTGGCAACCAAATACGTCGGCATTGCGCGCGAGTTTTTTGCCGCCAAGGGTGTGCATGTGGACCTGATCAAGCTGTATGGCAGCATGGAACTCGCCCCACTGACCGGTTTGGCCGACGCGATTGTGGACCTGGTCTCCACCGGCAGCACCCTCAAGGCCAACCACCTGATCGAGGTCGAGCGCATCATGGACATCAGCGCCCGATTGGTGGTGAACCAGGCTGCGCTCAAGCTCAAGCAGGCGCCGATCCGCGCCATCATCGACGCGTTCTCCGCCGCGGTGGCGGTACCGGCCACACGACTATGAACTTTGTAGCTAAACCGCTAAGAATCTCCACGGCTGACAGCACTTTTGAGGCTGATTTCAAGGCCCGGCTGCACTGGTCGGCCGACACCGATGCCGCCATTGAGCAGCGGGTGGCTGAGATCCTGGCCGATGTCCAGCAACGTGGTGATGCAGCGGTGCTGGAGTACACCCAGCGTTTTGATGGTCTGACCGCCGACTGTATGCAGGCCCTGGAATTGACACAGGACGAGCTCAAGGGGGCCTTTGACGGCTTGCCTGCGGCCCAGCGGGAGGCCTTGCAGTCTGCGGCACGCCGGGTGCGCAGCTACCACGAAGCGCAGAAAAAAGCCAACGGAGAAAGCTGGAGCTACCGCGACGAAGACGGCAACCTGCTGGGTCAGAAGGTCACCCCACTCGACCGCGTGGGCATCTACGTGCCAGGCGGCAAGGCGGCCTACCCTTCCAGCGTGTTGATGAACGCCATCCCGGCCCATGTGGCTGGTGTGGGCGAGATCATCATGGTGGTGCCCACCCCCAAAGGTGAGAAAAACGCACTGGTGCTGGCCGCTGCTTACGTGGCCGGTGTCAGCCGTGCCTTCACCATTGGCGGTGCACAGGCCGTGGCCGCACTGGCCTACGGCACGGCCAGCGTGCCCAAGGTCGACAAAATCACCGGTCCCGGCAATGCCTACGTGGCTGCCGCCAAACGCCGGGTGTTCGGCACGGTGGGCATCGACATGATTGCCGGCCCGAGTGAGATTTTGGTACTGGCCGACGGCTCCACACCGGCCGATTGGGTGGCCATGGACTTGTTCAGCCAGGCCGAACACGACGAGCTCGCGCAGAGCATTCTGCTCTGCCCTGACGAAGCCTACATCGACCAGGTGCAGGCCGCGATTGACCGCCTGCTGCCCACCATGCCCCGCGCCGAGATCATCGCCAAAAGCCTCAATGGCCGTGGTGCGCTGATCCACACCCGCAGCATGGAAGAGGCCTGCGCCATCAGCAACCGTATCGCGCCCGAGCACCTGGAGGTGTCCAGCCACGAGCCCCACCGCTGGGAGCCGCTGCTGGTACACGCGGGCGCCATTTTTCTGGGCGCCTACACCAGTGAAAGCCTGGGCGACTACTGTGCTGGCCCCAATCACGTGCTGCCCACCAGTGGCACCGCGCGATTCAGCTCCCCTTTGGGCGTGTACGACTTCCAGAAGCGCAGCAGCCTGATTGAGGTGAGTGCCACCGGCGCCCAGACTTTGGGTACGGTGGCTGCCGAAATGGCCTATGGCGAAGGCCTGCAGGCGCACGCCCGCGCCGCTGAACTCCGCCTGACACCGGTGCCACCGATGCGGGGCAAGCCATGAGCGCGCCCAATCCGTTGGAGCGCATCCGCCCCGACATCCGGGCCATGCACGGCTACGCGGTGCAGAACGCCACCGGTTTCGTCAAACTCGACGCGATGGAGAACCCCCACCGGCTGTCGCCCGAACTGCAGGCCGCGCTGGGTCAGCGGCTGGGCGCGGTGGCGCTGAACCGCTACCCGGGTGAACGCGTCAACGACCTCAAGCAGGCGTTGGCCGCCCACGTGGCGCTGCCCGAGGGTTACGGCCTGATGCTGGGCAATGGCTCCGACGAACTCATTTCCTTGCTGACGCTGGCGTGTGACCAGCCTGGCGCGGTGGTGCTGGCCCCGGTGCCTGGCTTTGTGATGTATGCGATGAGCGCCCAATTGCAGGGCTTGCGTTTTGTGGGCGTCCCCCTGACCGCCGACTTTGAACTGGACGAGGCCGCGATGCTGGCCGCCATCAAAGAGCACCGACCGGCAGTGGTCCACCTCGCCTACCCCAACAACCCGACTGCGAACCTATGGGACGACGTGGTCATCGATCGCATCGTCAACGCCGTCGGCGCCCAGGGCGGGCTGGTGGCCATGGACGAGGCCTACCAGCCATTCGCCAGCAAAAGCTACCTTGACCGGCTCACCCGCCACCCGCATGTGCTGCTGATGCGCACCCTAAGCAAGTTTGGCCTCGCCGGAGTGCGGCTGGGTTACATGATTGGCCCCAAGGCGCTGATTGATGAGCTGGACAAGGTGCGCCCACCTTACAACGTCAGCGTGCTCAACTGCGAGTGCGCGCTGTTCGCGCTGGAACATGCCGAGGTGTTTGCTGCACAAGCGGAAAGCCTCGTGGCCGAGCGTACCCAAATGCTTCAATCACTGGCGGCCATGCGCGAGGTGAAGGTTTGGCCCAGCGAGGCCAACATGGTGCTGGTTCGCGTCCCTGACGCCCAGAAAACTTTCGACGGCATGAAGGCCCGCGGGGTGCTGGTGAAGAACGTTTCTAAAATGCACCCATTGCTGGCCAATTGTTTGCGCCTCACGGTGGGCACCACCGAGGAGAACGCGCTGATGCTGGCCGCACTCCAACAATCGCTATGACCACACCACGCACCGCCGAAGTCACCCGGAATACCGCCGAGACCCAGATCACCGTCAAGGTCAACCTTGACGGAACCGGCCTGGCCAAGCTGAACACCGGCATCGGGTTTTTCGACCACATGCTGGACCAGATTGCGCGCCACGGCCTGATCGACCTCGACATCCAGGCTGTGGGCGATTTGCACATCGACGGTCACCACACCGTGGAAGACGTGGGCATCACGCTGGGCCAGGCTTTTGCCAAGGCGGTGGGCGACAAAAAAGGCATCCGCCGATACGGCCACGCCTATGTGCCATTGGACGAGGCGCTGACCCGCGTCGTGGTGGACTTTTCCGGCCGGCCCGGTCTGGAAATGCACGTGCCGTTCAAGAGCGGCATGATCGGCCAGTTCGACACCCAGCTGACTTACGAGTTTTTTCAAGGCTTTGTGAACCACGCCTTCGTCACCCTGCACATCGACAACCTGCGCGGCGACAACGCCCACCACCAAGCTGAAACCGTGTTCAAGGCCTTCGCCCGCGCGCTGCGCGCCGCCGTTGAGTTGGACCCCCGCTCGGTGGGCATGATCCCGTCCACCAAAGGCTCGCTCTGAGTATTTTCGAGTTCAATCGGTCTTAAGCCCTAGCGGAATCTGCTTAGTTAGCTATGAAAAGTGGAGTAAAGACCGTTGCGGTGGTTGACTACGGCATGGGCAACCTGCGCTCTGTCTCGCAGGCCGTGCAGGCGGCAGCGGCGGGCACCGGCTTCGAGGTGGTGATCACAGCCGACCCAGCCCAGGTGCTGGCCGCTGGCCGGGTGGTGCTGCCGGGGCAGGGGGCTATGCCCGACTGCATGCGCGAACTGCGCGACTCCGGGCTGTTGGCCCCGGTGCTTGATGCCGCCGCCCACAAACCGCTGTTTGGTGTGTGCGTGGGCATGCAAATGCTGCTGGACCGCAGCGCGGAAGGCCCTGCAGGCACTGGCACGCCCGGCCTGGGCCTGATTGCCGGCGAGGTCGTCAAGTTCGACCTGGCCGGAAAAACGCAGCCAGATGGCAGCCGTTACAAAGTGCCACAAATGGGTTGGAATCGGGTTTTCCGTGCCCAACACGGTGGCGACAGCCACCCGGTGTGGGGCGATATTCCCGACGGCAGCCACTTTTATTTCGTGCACAGCTACTACGCCCGCCCGTCGGATGCGCGCCACACCGCAGGAACCGCCGACTACGGCGGGCGCTTTACGGCGGCGGTTGCAAGCGATAATATTTTCGCGACCCAGTTTCACCCGGAGAAAAGCGCAGACCAAGGGCTGGCGCTGTACCGCAACTTCCTCCACTGGAATCCGTAGGCCCGATTGTTCCGTTTGTTTGCCCAACCTGCTTCGCATTAAGCTCTTTTTGGCACCATGCTTCTCATTCCCGCGATCGACCTGAAAGATGGTCAATGTGTCCGCCTCAAACAGGGCGACATGGACCAATCCACCATCTTTGCAGACGACCCGGCGGTGATGGCACGCAACTGGGTGGACAAGGGCGCACGCCGCTTGCACCTCGTGGACCTGAACGGCGCCTTTGCCGGGAAGCCCAAAAACGAGATGGCGATCAAAAAGATCTTGAAGGCCGTGGGCGGTGAAATCGACGTGCAGCTGGGTGGCGGCATCCGCGACCTCGACACAATCGAGCGTTACCTCGACGCAGGCCTGCGCTACGTCATCATCGGGACTGCCGCGGTGAAGAACCCCGGTTTTCTGCAGGATGCCTGCACCGCGTTTGGTGGCCACATCATCGTGGGTCTGGACGCCAAGGACGGTAAGGTCGCCACCGACGGCTGGAGCAAGCTCACCGGACACGAGGTGGTGGACCTGGCCAAAAAATTTGAAGACTACGGTGTCGAATCCATCATTTACACCGACATTGGTCGCGACGGCATGCTGAGTGGCATCAACATTGAAGCCACTGTCACCCTCGCGCAGGCGCTGACGATCCCGGTCATCGCCTCTGGCGGGCTGTCCAACATGGCCGATATCGACAAGCTCTGTGAAGTCGAGTTGGAGGGTGTCGAGGGGGTAATCTGCGGCCGCGCCATCTACACCGGCGACCTGGATTTCGCCGAAGCGCAAGCGCGTGCCGACGAATTCAATGCTCGCTAAACGCATCATCCCCTGTCTGGATGTGACGGGGGGGCGGGTTGTCAAAGGCGTCAATTTTGTTGAACTGCGCGACGCCGGTGACCCGGTCGAAATCGCCGCGCGTTACAACGAGCAAGGCGCCGACGAACTGACGTTTCTGGACATCACCGCCACCTCGGACGGCCGGGACCTGATCCTGCACATCATCGAGGCGGTGGCCTCTCAGGTGTTTATTCCGCTCACGGTGGGCGGTGGCGTTCGCACGGTGGAAGACGTGCGCCGGCTGCT
>CAZANT010000064.1:0-10711 GCA_964486575.1 uncultured Burkholderiaceae bacterium
ACCGCCATCAAACAGGTGCTGCTGGCAGGCGAGCTGGTGGTCGGCGTGGGCAACATCTATGCGTCGGAAGCGTTGTTCCTCGCAGGCATCCGTCCCACCACGCGGGCAATGCGCCTGAGTGGGCCGCGTGTGGCCCGCCTGCATGCGGCGATTCGGCAGGTGCTGTCCAGCGCACTGGTTCAAGGCGGAAGCACCCTGCGCGACTTTTCGAGTGCCGACGGCCAGACCGGCTATTTCCAGTTGACCGCCATGGTGTACGACCGCGCAGGTCAGCCTTGCCGGCAGTGTGGCAGCCCCATTCGGATGCTGCGGCAGGGTCAACGCTCTACGTTCTACTGTGCAGTTTGTCAGAAAGGATGAACCTCTGACAGCGCTGGCTTGTATCTGTCAGGCGGCGTGGCAAAGCTGATGCTACAGTTGGCGGAAATGACGGCATTCAGCACCCAATTGGATGGTCACAGTGCCTGGCGGCACGGTGCAGCGGAAGCGCTCGCCCACTTGGGGCAGTGGCTGCGCGAACATGAATTGCTGGACGCGGCCATGCAGTCCCGGCTGGACACGGCGCAATCGCAGTTGGCCACTGACAAGCTGCGCATTGCCTTTGTGGCCGAGTTTTCTCGCGGCAAATCCGAGCTCATCAACGCGATTTTTTTTGCTCAGTATGGGCGCCGCTTGTTGCCTGCCAGGGCGGGGCGCACCACCATGTGCCCGAGCGAGTTGGGTTATGAGTCCAGCGTCCCGAACGGTTTGCGTCTGTTGCCGATTGAATCGCGTTTGCAGCCCAAAACGCTGGCTGAATGGCGGCAAACCCCGGAACATTGGGTGCATCTCGATCTGGACACCCGCCAGCCTGAGCAAATGGCGTCGGTGCTGGAAAAAATCACCGAGGTGCGCTGGGTCACGGTAGACGAGGCGCGGGCCCTCGATTTCTGGCATGACGAGGCACCCGACGACAACCCCATGCCCAACCTGCTGGGTTTGGTAGAAGTGCCCCGCTGGCGCCATGCACTGATCAACCTCCCACATCCATTGCTGGCACAGGGCTTGGTGATTCTGGACACGCCCGGCCTGAATGCCATGGGCGCCGAGCCCGAACTGACCATCAACTTGATTCCACAAGCCCATGCGGTGGTGTTCATTCTGGGCGCTGACACAGGGGTGACCCGGTCCGACATGGCCATCTGGCGAGAGCACCTGGCGGTTGGCGACGACCGCCACGACACCCGCATGGTGGTGCTGAACAAAATTGACACCCTCTGGGATCCGTTGAGCACCAGCGCCGACGTCGAAGCGCAAATCCAGCGCCAGTGCCAGGAGTCGGCGGCGGTGCTGGATTTGCCGGAGGCCCGTGTGATCGCGCTGTCGGCCCAAAAGGGCTTGCTGGGGAAAGTCACTGGCGACGCGGGCTTGTTGCAGTCGAGCCGGTTGGGGCAGTTCGAAGAACTCCTCGGGCAGACGGTATTGTCACAAAGGCACCAAACACTGGCCGGGCAGCTGGACGGTACGGTGACCGAGCTCTCTCGTGAGGCCACCCGTGTGCTGCAGGTTCGCCGTCGCGACTTGGCCGAACAATTGATCGAGTTCAATGGCTTGCGTGGCAAAAACACCGCCGTGATCCAGCACATGCGTTTGCGCGTGGCCAGCGAAGAGGAAGAATTCAATGCGAGCATGCCCCGCATCAATGCAATGCGGGCGATTCACGCCAAGCTCAAGCGCGAGGTGCTGAGTGCACTGGCTGGTGCCCGCATTGATGCCGCTACGGCGCCTCTCCGAGAAGCCTTGGCGCAGCCCGGCATCAAGCTCGGACTGAAAAAGCACTTTGCCGAGGCGTTTTCCAACGCCCAAGCCTGCATTGACGCGACCCAAATGGCCGTGAGCGAGATGGACACCATGTTGACGGCCGCGTTCCGCCAGCTCAACGCCGACCATGGTTTTTCGCTGGAACTGCCCACACAGCCTGACATGTCGCGCTTTTCCAAGGCCCTCGGCAAGCTCGAGCGCCACCACCTGAACTACTTGGGCGTGACACAAATTTTCCGGCTCGCGCAGCCCGATTTCACCGCTCGTCTGATGCAAACGCTGACCGAGGGCATGCAGGACGTGTTCGCCGCGGCGCTGAAAGAGGCTGCCCTCTGGAGCAAAACCGCCACAGCGCAGCTGAATGCGCAGTTACTGGAGCGCCGCCGCAGTTTCACACAGCGGACCGAGGGCATCCTTCGCATCCAGCAGGCGGCCGGCAGCTTGGAGGAGCGCTTGGCCGAACTGAACGAACAGGACAAGGCGCTGCGTCAAATCGAATCCCAGCTGGACCAAATCACCAGCCGTTTGCGCGCAGCCATGCCGGCCCGCGCTGCCTTGCGCCAGGCCGCGTGACGCCGGCCGGGGACCTGCCGTCCGGCTTCGCGGCCACGCTGGTCGCGTGGCAGACGCGTGGTGGTCGGCATGGCTTGCCATGGCAACACACCCGGGACCCCTACCGCGTCTGGTTGTCGGAAATCATGCTGCAGCAGACGCAGGTCACCACGGTGCTGGCCTACTACCCGCGTTTTCTGGACCGCTTTCCCAACGTCGCTGCCCTGGCGTCTGCCCCGCTGGACGATGTGCTCGGGATGTGGAGCGGGCTGGGTTACTACAGCCGGGCCCGTAACCTGCACCGCTGCGCGCAGGCGGTTGTGACCGAGCACGGCGGCAGTTTCCCGAGCCGTGCCGATGTGCTGCAAACACTGCCTGGCATTGGCCGTTCAACCGCAGCGGCCATTGCTGCTTTTTGCTTCAACGAGCGGATCAGTATCCTGGACGGCAACGTCAAACGCGTGCTGACGCGGGTGCTGGGCTACCCAGGTGATCTCGCCCTGGCCACCCACGAGCGCCGCCTCTGGGGGTTAGCCAATGAATTGGTGCCGCCCCAGGACGCGGCCGACACCATGCCGCGCTACACCCAGGCCCTGATGGACCTCGGGGCCACCATTTGCACGCCCCGCAAGCCCGCCTGCGCTCAATGCCCAGTGGCGGTCGAGTGCCGTGCAAAAGCCGAAGGGCAGCCCGAGGTCTACCCGGTGAAGTCGCGCAAGCTCAAGCGCAGCAGCGCATCGCACTGGTTAATGTGGTGCCAGCGGCGGGACGGAGCGGTCTGGTTGCAGCAGCGTCCGGGCCGCGGCATTTGGGCGGGCCTGTTTTGCTTTCCCTTGTTTGACAGCCTGCCGTCCTTGCACGCGGCACTGCCCGGTATCCCGGAAGGTGCGTGGCACACCTTGCCGGCGTTCAAGCACGTGTTGACCCACAAGGACATGCACCTGCACCCGGTGGTGTGTACGCTGGACGAGGAAGCTGCGCCGCCACAGGTTGCAGGCCAATGGGTGACAGCGACGGATTGGCCGGCGCTGGGTTTGCCCGCGCCGGTGCGTCGGTTGTTGTCAGGAGTTGGGTAGCGCGACTGCCCAACCGTCTGTAGTTGGGCCTTAGCGGGACTTTAGCGCGTCTTGCTCACGGTGACGCTTCAATGTGACCCAGTTGCCCGCGAAATGCGCGGCCAACTGCTCCACCAGGTAGACCGAGCGGTGCTGGCCACCAGTACAGCCGATGGCCACGGTGACGTAGCTGCGGTGGTCATTGGCCAGTGCAGCCAGCCAGTGGCCAATGAAATGTTGAATTTGCAACTGCATTTGTGCCACGCTGTCGTGCTGGCGAAGGTAGGCCTGCACTGGCTCGTCGCATCCGGTCAGGTCGCGCAAGGCGGCTTCGTAGTGGGGGTTGGGCAGCATGCGCACGTCAAACACGTAGTCGGCATCGGCAGGGACGCCGCGCTTGAAAGCGAACGACTCGAACACAAGGGTCAGTTGAGCTGGCGGGGCCGAAATCAGCGACTTCACGTAGCCCTGCAACTGCGCACTGCGCAACATGCTGGTGTCGATCACGTGGGACTGTTCGCGCAGGTCCGCCAGCAAATCCCGCTCCAGCTCAATCGCCTCGGCCAGTGCGTGTTGCTGGTCGGTCGTGTCGACGCGCGACAAGGGGTGGCGGCGCCGGGTTTCCGAGAAACGTTGCACCAGCGTTTGGGTGCTGGCATCGAGGAACAGGCGTTTGATACGCAGGCCCTGGGAGTCAAACGCCCGCAGCTGAGCCGGCAGCAGCGGCAAGGAGGTGGCACTGCGCACGTCAATCGCCACCGCAATGCGTTTGGCATTGTGTCGCTGCTCCAACTCGATCAATGCAGCCAGCAACTCGGGCGGCAAGTTGTCCACGCAGTAGTAGCTGCTGTCTTCCAGCGCGTTCAGGGCCACCGACTTGCCGGAACCCGACATGCCGGTGATGAGCACGACGTCCAGCGTTGGGTTCATGGCCCGAGCAGTTCCCTTGCGTGGGCCAGCGTGGTGCCAGACAGCCGCTCGCCGCCCAGCATCCGGGCGATCTCGGCCACCCGTTGCTCCCCTTCAACGGGAAGCACCTGGCTGGCAGTGGTGCCGTCTTGCAGCTGTTTGGACACCTGCAGATGGTGGTCGGCACAGGCAGCCACTTGCGGCAAGTGGGTGACTGCCATCACCTGGCGGTCGGCGCCGAGTTGTTTCATCAAGCGGCCTACGGTTTCGGCAACGGCGCCACCTACCCCGGCGTCCACCTCGTCAAAGATCAAGGTTTGGGCGCTGCCCAACTGGCTCGTCGTGACTGCAATTGCCAGAGCGATGCGAGACAGCTCGCCGCCCGAGGCCACCTTGCCCACCGGCCGGGGGCTGCTGCCAGCGTGGCCAGCCACCAGAAACGCCACTTGGTCAATGCCATGGGGGCCGGCCGCGTCGTCTTGAGTCAGTGCGATCTCGAAACGGCCGCCCTGCATGCCCAAGCCTTGCATCGCCTGCGTGACGGCGTGTGCCAGCCGGGGAGCCGCCTTGCTGCGTTGCGCCGACACCGCGCGGGCGGCGCGCTGGTAGGCGGCCTCGGCCCGCTGGGCGGCTTGAGCCAGCGCATCCAGGTCGGCTGCCGCTTCCAGGCGGGAGAGGTCGACTTTCCACTGCGCGAGCGCCGCGGGCAATTCCTCGGGCGTGCGTTTGTAGCGCCGTGCGAGGGACAGCCACTGCGTCAGGCGCTGGTCTAGATCGGCGAGCCGTTCGGGGTCCGGGTCCACCCGGCGCAGCCAGGCATGCAAGGAATGGGCAGCGTCGCTAGCCTGTGCAAGGCTTGATGCTAGAACCTCAGTGAGCCCTAAGAAATCCTGCTCAAGATGCTCTTGATTTTGTAGCAATCCACTGGCTTTCGTCAGTTGGTGCAGGGCCCCCGTGTCGTCGTCTTCCAAGGCGTTGAGTGCCTGTTGTGCTGCCTCGATCAGGGTTTGGGCGTGGGCCAGTCGGGTGTGGCTGGCGTTGAGTTCCTCCCACTCGTCGGCGCCCGGCGCGAGTTTGTCGATCTCGCCAATTTGCCAGGCCAGGCGCTCGCGCTGTTCTTGCAGGGTGGCTTGGGCGGCGTGGGCATCCGCCAGCGTTTGTGCGGTATGGCGGTGCGTTTGCCACAGAGCCTGCAGCGGGCTGCTGTCAATCTGGCCATAGGCGTCTAGCAACTGGCGCACCGCGTCGGGACGGGTGAGGCTTTGCCAGGCGTGCTGGCCGTGGATATCGACCAAGCGGTCGCCCAGTTCGCGCAGTTGCGTGGCGGTTGCAGCACTGCCATTGACCCAGGCGCGGCTTTTGCCCTGGGTGTCCACTGTGCGGCGCAGCAACAGGCTGGGCTGGGTTGCGTCAAAGCCAGCCTCGTCCAGCCAGGGTGCGAGGGACTCAACATCGTCGAACTCCACGCTCACTTCGGCGCGCGTGGCGCCCTCGCGCACGACCACCGCGTCGGACCGGGCGCCCAGTGCGAGTTGCAGCGCGTCAATGAGTATCGATTTTCCAGCGCCGGTTTCGCCGGTCAACACGGTGAAGCCGTTGTCGAGGTCCAGTTCCAAGGAACGCACGATGGCAAAGTCGCGCAGGCTGATGCGTTTGAGGCTCATGCTACTAGCCCTTCGTTCCAGTGCAGCTTCTGACGCAGGGTGTCAAAGTAGCTCCAGCCACGGGGGTGCAGAAACCGCACCTGGTGTTGAGAGCGTCGCACTGTGATGCGGTCCCCATGCATCAACGACGCGAGCGACTGCATGTCAAAGTTGGCGCTGGCGTCCCGGCCGGAGACGATCTCAATCGCCACCTCGCCGGAGTCAGCCAGCACGATGGGGCGGTTGGACAAGGTGTGGGGCGCGATTGGGACCAGCACCCAGCCGGCAATCGACGGGTGCAGCAGCGGGCCACCGGCCGACAGCGCATAGGCGGTGGAGCCGGTGGGCGAAGCGATGATCAGACCATCGGCCCGCTGGTTGGCCACAAAACGGCCATCCACCTCCACGCGCAATTCGATCATGCCGGAGCCCGCGCCGCGGTTGACCACCACGTCGTTCATCGCGGTGGCGTCGAACACGCACCGGCCGTCGCGCACCACCTGGGCTTGGATCATGCAGCGGCGGTCGTCCTCGTACTCGCCGCACAGCATCGGAACCAGGATGGTCTGGTAGTTGGTGAAGGGAATGTCGGTAATGAAACCGAGCCGGCCCTGGTTGATGCCGATCAGAGGCACATTGAACCGGGCCAGTTGCCGGCCAATGCCCAGCATGGTGCCGTCGCCACCGACCACCAGCACCAGATCGCACTGGGCGCCAATGGCCTCCACCTCCAGCACCGGGAACTCGGTCAAGCCAACGTTGTAGGCGGTGTCGCGCTCGAACACGACTTCGCAGCCTTGCGCGTCGATAAAGTGCGCCAAATCTTCCAGTGCGCCCCGGGAGCCCAGGGCGTTGTACTTGCCAACAATGGCCACGTGGCGGAACTTGGGCTTCATGGGCAAATTACATCACAACATCCTTAGAATGAAGGCATGCTGGATGACCGTGCCAAGTTGTTGCTGAAGGCGCTGGTGGAGCGCTACATCGCCGACGGGCAACCCGTGGGTTCACGCACCTTGTCCAAGGCCTCGGGGCTCGACTTGTCGCCCGCCACGATCCGCAATGTGATGTCGGACCTTGAGGAGCTGGGGTTGATCGTCAGTCCGCACACCTCGGCCGGGCGTATCCCCACAGCGCGCGGCTACCGGCTGTTTGTGGACACCATGCTGACGGTCCGTCGCGGTGAACTCGACCCGGTGGCGGGTGGCGTGGCGCCGCAGCTGGCGGCCGACCAGCCCCAGAAGGTGATTGCCAACGCAGCCACGCTGCTGTCCAGCCTGTCGCAGTTTGTCGGAGTGGTAATTGCGCCGCGGCGGACGTCGGTGTTCCACCACATTGAATTCTTGCGGCTTTCGGATCGCCGGCTGCTGGTCATCATCGTGTCTCCCCAGGGGGATGTTCAAAACCGCGTCATCTTTACCGAAGCCGATTACACCCAGTCCCAGTTGCTGGAGGCCGCCAACTTTCTCAACGCGCACTACAGCGGCATGGCCATGGAACAGGTGCGTGAACGGCTCAAGCGCGAGGTTGAGCAACTTCGTGGTGAGATCGGCACCTTGATGCAGGCGGCAGTTCAGGCCAGCTCCGAGGCGATGACGCAGGCCCAGGACGAGGTGGTGATCTCCGGCGAACGTAACCTGCTCGCGGTGAGCGACTTCTCTAATGACATGGACCACCTTCGTCGGGCGTTCCAGATCTTTGAGCAGAAGACCCAGCTGATGCGCTTGCTGGACGTTTCCAGCCAAGCTGCTGGCGTACGCATCTACATCGGCGGTGAAAGCCAGGTCGTGCCCATCGAAGAACTGTCCGTGGTAAGCGCGCCCTACGAGGTCGATGGGCAAATCGTCGGGACTCTGGGTGTTATTGGGCCCACCCGCATGCCGTATGAAAAAATGATTCAAATTGTGGACATCACTTCCAAGTTGGTCACCAACGCCCTGAGCCACAACAAGTTGCCCTGACGCACTCTTACAATGCGTTGTGGAGGGGCGTTAGCTCAGTTGGTTAGAGCAGAGGACTCATAATCCTTTGGTCGTTGGTTCAAGTCCAACACGCCCTACCATTTTCAGATGCTATAATTCAAAGCTTGGCGGCTGTAGCTCAGCTGGATAGAGTACTTGGCTACGAACCAAGGGGTCGTGGGTTCGATTCCTGCCAGCCGCACCAAAATGAGAAAGGTCAGCAGCCTGATGGTTGCTGACCTTTTTTCATTTTTGGCACGCCCCAAGGGCATGCACCGGGAGCCCATACGCCATGAGCAAAGCGTTCACCAAAGAGTCCGACGTCGATGACGATGGGGACGGCGAACTGAGTTCGCCGCACCTTCCTGCCGGCAGCAAGAACTACATCACCCCCCAGGGCTACGCACAACTCCGGGCCGAATTGCTGGAGTTGATGGACAACGAACGCCCCAAGGTGGTCGAGGCGGTGCACTGGGCGGCGCGCAATGGCGACCGTTCCGAGAATGGCGACTACATCTATGGCAAAAAGCGCCTGCGTGAGATTGACCGCCGCATTCGGTTTCTGACCAAGCGGCTCGAAATCGCCGAGATCACCGACCCGACGCGGCACCATGGCCGCGACCAGGTGTTTTTTGGCGCGTCTGTGACGTATTCGGACGAGGCTGGCCTGTCGCGCACGGTGCGGATTGTGGGCATTGACGAGTCCAACAGTGCGAATGGCGATGTGAGTTGGATCTCACCGGTGGCACGGGCGCTTTTGAAGGCACGGGAAGGCGACACGGTGAAACTGGTGACGCCCAGCGGCGTGCACGAGATTGAGGTATTAAAGGTGAGCTACCCCGCACCAGCTGCCGACGCCTAAGGCGCTGGCATCAGCGGCTGGGTTGTGCCCGCTGTGCGCGCAACACCGAGCCGGTCCGCCGCAGGCTCCTTAACACCGCATCCAAGTGGGCGAGGTCGCGCACGGCCACGACAAACCGCAAGTCTGCGGCCTGTTGCCCTTGCTCCTCGCCCATGTCCACGTGGGTAATGTCGGCTTCGGCAGATGCGAGTGCGGCAGCCACCCGGGCCAAGACGCCCTTGCCGTTGGCCACCGTGACAATAAGGCCGGTTTCAAACAGTCGGGTGGGCTCGTCGGACCATTCCACGGTGATGAAACGTTCGCTGTCCTTGTACTGCAGGCGCTTTCCGACCGCGCATTCGGCGGTGTGGACCACCAGGCCTTCTCCCCGCCCGAGGTAGCCCACGATGGCTTCGCCCGGAATGGGGCGACAACACTGCGCCAATTGAATCGATGCGTTCTCGCTGCCATCCAGTACAAGTGCGCCTTGTGACACCGTTTCGTGGGCGCTGTAGCGCTCCCGGGTGAGCAACAGGGCATCCGGCTTGGCGCCAGCTTCGGTCAGCAGCGCGACAAGACGTTTGGCAATCATGGTGGCGATGCGTTTGCCCAAACCAATGTCGGTCAGCAACTCGGCGCGGGTGCGGTTGCCACTGAAATGCAGCAATTTGTCCCAAAGGGCCTGGTTGAGCTCGTCGTCTTCAGGCAGGCGTTCAATGCCTTCGGCCCGGATGGCTTGCATCAGCAGCTTTTCGCCCAACTGCTGGGATTCGCTTTGCGCCATGGTCTTGAGGTAGTGGCGGATTTTCGAGCGGGCCCGGCCCGTGCGCACAAAACCCAGCCACGCCGGGTTGGGGCTGGCCACCGCAGAGGTCACCACTTCCACCACGTCACCGTTCTTGAGCTCGGTGCGCAGGGGCAGCTGTTCGCCATTGACCTTGGCCGCCACGGCCCGGTCGCCCACATCGCTGTGGATGGCGTAAGCAAAGTCCACCACGGTCGCGCCACGGGGCATGGCCATGATTTGACTCTTCGGCGTGAAGACATACACCGCATCGGGAAACAGGTCCACCTTGACGTGGTCCCAGAATTCGGCGGCATCGTGGGTTTCGTGCTGGATATCGAGCAGAGACTGAAGCCACTTGTTGCCCAGCCGGTCCGCATGGTCTGCGGCGGTGTCGTTGGCTTTGTAGAGCCAGTGCGCGGCCACGCCGGATTCAGCCACCATGTGCATCGGCTCAGTGCGCATCTGGAACTCGACGTTCACGCCCGATGGACCGACCACGGTTGTGTGCAGCGACTGGTAGCCATTGACCTTGGCAATCGCAATGTGGTCCTTGAATTTGCCGGGCACCGGTTTGTACAACTGGTGCAAGACACCGAGCGCGGTGTAGCAGTCAATCACCGTGGGAACGATGATGCGGAAGCCATAGATGTCGGTTACCTCGGCAAAACTCAGGTGCTTCTCATCCATCTTGCGGTAAATGGAGTACAACGTTTTCTCCCGCCCATAAATGTGCACCGGGATGCCGTTGTTGAGGAACACGTTCTCCAGCTCGGACTGGACCTTTTGAATCAGATCCCGGCGTCGGCTGCGGGCTTTGGTCAGCGCCTTGGTCAGGATGGCGTAGCGCCATGGTCGAAGGTGGCGGAGTGCCAGGTCCTGCAACTCACGGTACGTCTGGTTCAGGCCGAGCCGGTGAGCGATCGGCGCGTAAATTTCCAGCGTCTCAGACGAAATGCGGGCCCACTTCTCCGGTGGCATATCGCCCAGGGTGCGCATGTTGTGGGTTCGGTCAGCCAGCTTGATCAGGATCACGCGCACGTCGCGTGCCATGGCCAGCAGCATTTTTCGGAAGGACTCGGCCTGGCTTTCCTCGCGGGTGTTGAACTGCAGCTTGTCGAGCTTGGTCAGGCCGTCCACGAGCTCGGCCACCGGCGAGCCGAAGC
>CAZANT010000065.1:0-10578 GCA_964486575.1 uncultured Burkholderiaceae bacterium
CCGCGCGGTGGAGACCACGCTCGGGGGGCGGCTGGTGACCCGCTACAAACGTGACGGCGAACAGTACGATGTGGTGGTGCAGACCAACGCCAGCAACCGCGCCACGCCAGACGCGATTGAGCAGATCTTTGTGCGCGGTACCAAAGCCGGCGTGGAGTCCATGATCCCGCTGTCGGCGTTGGTGCAGCTCAAAGAGGTGGTGGTGCCGCGTGATCTCAACCACTTTGGCCAGCGGCGTTCGGCTTCCATCACAGCCAATTTGGCGCCCAACTATGCGCTGGGTGAGGCGCTGAAGTTCATGGACGCGACCGCCGCCACCGTGCTCAAGCCGGGTTACGCGACCGATCTCAACGGCATCAGCCGAGAGTTCCGCAACTCGTCGGGTTCGCTGGTGATCGTGTTCGTGCTGGCCTTGCTGTTCATCTTCCTGGTGCTGGCGGCGCAGTTCGAAAGCTTCATCGACCCCTTCGTCATCATGTTCAGCGTGCCCTTGTCCATGGCCGGGGCCTTGTTGGCGCTCAAGCTGACCGGCGGCACGCTCAATGTGTTCAGCCAAATCGGGCTCATCACGCTGGTGGGGCTGATCACCAAACACGGCATTTTGATTGTCGAGTTCGCCAACCAACTGCGCGAGCAGGGCATGGCCATGCGCGAGGCCATCCAGCAGTCGGCCGCTAAGCGGCTGCGCCCGATCCTGATGACCACCGGGGCGATGGTGTTGGGCTCGGTGCCACTGGCCATTGCCACCGGGGCCGGGGCCGAAAGCCGGCAACAAATCGGTTGGGTGATTGTGGGCGGCATGAGCCTGGGCACCCTGCTCACCATTTTTGTGGTGCCAACCATGTACACCCTGCTGGCGCGCAAACATGCGCCGGGGGCGATCAAGGAAGAGGCATTGCCGGTGGCATCAGACCCCATGCAAGAGGTGAGTCCAGCGAAGTGACACAGCGCCGGGCGCTCTGTTTGTCCGCCGGTCCGCCCCAGGGAAAAATGCAGCCCTAAATCACCCCGTCGAACATCATCACGTCGACCTCGTCGCCAGCCGCTACATTTCCCTGCCCGTGGTGCAACACCACCAGCCCATTGCCTTGCACCATGGAGCTGAGAACGCCAGAGCCCTGGTTGCCGGTGGTGCGCACTTCCAGCGTGCCGTCGGCCGTGGTCACCACGGTGCCGCGCTGGTACTCGGTGCGCCCCGGCTTTTTCCGCAAGGCGTCGACACTGCGGGCCCGCAGCAGCGGGAGCGGTGTGGCTTGACTGCCCATCATCTTCAACAGCGCGGGCCGCACAAAAGCCAGAAAAGTGACCATCACCGCCACCGGGTTACCGGGCAGGCCGAACAGAATGGCGCTACTTTTTTCATAGCGAAGATCTGATTTATCACTGGGGCTTGGGGCTGATTTGGTCTGAAATTTATCCGAATCTGCCTCGGCGGGGTCCTGTTCCGGACTGCCGGCCATGTTCCTTGCAATCCGGCCCACGGCCATCGGCCGACCCGGGCGCATTGCAATGCGCCAGAAGGCCACACCGCCCACATTGCCGGCGAGCTTTTTCATCATTGCCTTGGTGTAGTCGGCTTCGCCGACGCTCACGCCGCCGCTGGTGATGATGGCATCGGCATCGCGGGCGGCCCGGGTGAAGGCGGCTTCGAGTTGTGCCGGGTCGTCGCGCACCACCCCCATGTCCAGCACCTCAATGCCCAACCGGGTCAGCAGGCCGTAGACGGTGTAGCGGTTGCTGTCGTAGACCGCGCCTTCGCGCGGGGCTTCTCCCAGACTCAAAATCTCGTCGCCGGTCGAGAAGTATGCCACCCGCAAGCGGCGGTAGACCGTGACCTTGGGCAAACCCAAACTGGCCAGCAGCCCCAGCGCGGCGGGCCCCAGCCGTTCGCCCCGCGGCAAGGCCACGCCGCCCTGCATCAGGTCTTCCCCACACAAGCGGCGGTTGTCTCCGCGCTGTAGCAGACCGGGCGGGATGGTGACCTGGTCGCCCGAAGTCTGTGCGAATTCCAACGGGAGCACCGTGTCCAGCCCTGCGGGCATGATGGCGCCGGTCATGACTTTCACGCACTGGCCTGCGGCGGCCCGGCCGGACCAAGCCTTGCCCGCAAAAGCGGTGCCTACCAGCGTGAGCGCCAGCGGTGTACCGGGCAGCAGGGCGCTGCCATCGAACGCAAAGCCGTCCATCGCGGAGTTGTCGTGTGGCGGTACGCTGACGGGGGAAACCACGTCGGTCGCGAGCACACGCCCCAAGGCGTCAAAAATGCCGACCTGTTCGACCTCGGCGACCGGTTCCACCAACCGCGATAAAAAGTCGTTGACCGCCGAGGCGCTCAGCGCCTGGGGGTCGTAGCCTTGCAGTTCGGCCGCAATCTGCTCAATCGTCTTCATGCGCGCATTGTGCCGCGTTGGGCGCTACGCTGTCCCTGCCGTCGGGGAGTGTTCAGGACTGTTCCAGGCGCTGCAGTTCGGCCAGGGTGTTGGCGTTGACGAAGGCGCGGGGGTCGTCGCCTGGTGCGTCGAACCGCACCGTCACGGTGTGGTGTTGGGCCGTCCAGGCGTCGATCTTGCGGCCGCCACCGTGGGTGAATTTCACCAGGCTCTCCAGCAGGTCCACCCGCATCAGGCAAAACACCGGTTGGGCGCGAAGCTGGCCGTCATCTTCTTTCGCCGAGACCATCGCGATGTCGGCGCCCTGGTCCACCAAGCCAACGGCCAGCCGCGAGACCAGGTCCAGAGGAAACAGTGGCGAGTCGCAAGGTACGGTGGCCAGCCACGGCGTTTCACACCGTTCCAGCGCTGTCAGGAAACCCGCCAGTGGCCCAGCGTAGTCGGCCAGCCCGTCGGGCCACACCGGCACGCCGAAGGATTCATAGGCCGCGAGGTTGCGGTTGGCGTTGACCATGCAGTGGCCCACCTGCAACTGCAGCCGCATCAGCGCGTTCAGCGCCAGCGGCAGGCCGTTGAAGTTTTGCAGGCCTTTGTCCACACCGCCCATGCGCGAGCCGCGGCCGCCAGCCAGTACCACGCCGGTGATGTCTTGGGGGTTGATCATTTCAGGTACCAATGGAGAGATTCTGACGTCGGGCCGTCCCTGGTCCGAATCCAGCGCACTCGGTGTGCAGGCCACCAAACGAGGCGAATGAACGCAGCGTGCGCACCCTAGCCGCCGATGTAGCTCATCTCCACCCGCCGCCCACCGGTGCCGGTGTCGGGCGCGAGGGAGGCGCGCAACTCTGAGTAGCGGTCTCCGCGGCCCTGCCAGATGTGACCGATGGCCGAAGCCAGCAGCGTGTCACCGTCTTGCCCTGCAGGCGGGTTACGGATCAGGCTGCGCAGGTCATAACCGTTTTCGGCGAACAAGCACAGAAAGAGTTTGCCTTCTGTAGACAGGCGGGCACGGTTGCAGTCGCGGCAGAACGCCTGGGTCACGCTGCTGATGACGCCGATTTCGCCCAGTGCAGGGTCGTGGCGGCCATCGGCGCCGGCGTACCCCCAGCGCTCGGCGGTCTCCCCTGGGGCGGACGGGTCAAGTTGCACCAGCGGCAACTCGGTGTGGATGTGTTTGACCACCTCCGCCGATGGCAGGACCTCGTCCATGCGCCAGCCGTTGGTGGCACCCACGTCCATGTACTCGATGAAGCGCAGCACGATGCCAGTGCCCCGGAAGTAGCGGGCCATCGGCAAAATCTCGTGCTCGTTGGTGCCACGCTTCACCACCATGTTGACCTTGATCGGGCCCAGGCCAGCCTCACGCGCCGCTTCAATGCCCTTGAGCACGTCTTGAACCGGGAAATCGACGTCGTTCATGCTCCGGAACACCGCATCGTCCAGACCATCCAGGCTCACCGTGACGCGTTGCAGGCCAGCGGCCTTGAGCGTTTTCGCTTTGCGCGCCAGCAGCGAGCCGTTGGTGGTGAGGGTGATGTCCAGCGCATGGCCATCCACCGTGCGCAGCGCCGCGAGCTGTTCGATCAGCACCTCCAGGTTCTTGCGCAGCAGCGGCTCACCCCCCGTAAGGCGGAGTTTTTTCACCCCGTGGGCCACGAACACCTTGGCTACACGGGTGATTTCTTCGAAGCTCAACAGCGCACTGTGCGGCAGGTAGGGGTAGTCCTTGTCGAAGATTTCTTTGGGCATGCAGTAGCTGCATCGGAAATTGCACCGGTCGGTAACGCTGATGCGCAGGTCGCTCAGCGGTCGGCCCAGGGTGTCGGCCAGCAGGCCATTCGGCCGGACCAGCTGGTCGGGTAAAAAGGCTGCAGCCGGCGTGACAAAGCCGGCGTGGCGCTGGTCGACCAAGGGGATGACGCGTTCAGACATTCCTCTATTGTCCACGCTGTCGGCGCTGCGTGTGGCTGGTGCTTTCACCGACCGGGGTGCCAGCGCAGGGACAAATGTCACGGCCGGCGGTAGCATGGAGGGCATGGACTTGCATTTGTCGCCCGTCGCCGCCCGCTACACCCGAACTGCCATGGTGTTGCACTGGCTGTTGGCCCTGGCCATTGTGGGCTCTTTTGTGGTTGGTCTGCAGATGGTGGAGATGAAGATGTCCGTTCTGCGCCTGCAGCTTTACAACTGGCACAAATGGGCGGGTATTTGCATTCTGGCCTTGTCTGCGCTGCGCCTGCTGTGGCGCCTTACCCACCGCCCGCCAGCAGACCTGCCCATGCCCCGCTGGCAGCGGCGAGCCGCGCACGCCATCCACGGGCTGCTTTACCTGCTGTTTTTTGCCACGCCCTTGGTCGGTTGGGCCTACAGCTCGGCGGCTGGCTTCCCGATTGTGTTGTTTGGACAAATCCCGCTGCCGGATTTTGTGTCGCCCAGCAAAGAATTGGCGGCGGCCATCAAACCCTGGCATGGCTGGCTGGCCAAGGCACTGGCCGCACTGGTCTTGCTGCACGTGGCTGGCGCATTGAAACACCACTTTCTGGACCGTGATGGTTTGCTTCGTCGCATGTGGTCTTGACCGCGGCCTTGAACTTTCGACCCGCTGGGTCTCTCCACCTTTTTTTCTCCAGAGGACACCCATGAAAAGATTCGTCCTGGCCTGTGCCGTGTTGGCGGCCTCGGCCCTGACCCACGCCCAGCAGAAGTTGCTGCCCGCGCAAAGCGAGATCGTTTTCGTCAGCAAACAAATGGGCGTGCCGGTGGAAGGCAAGTTCACCCGGTTCGACGCACAAATTACGTTCGACCCCAAGAAACCAGAAGCGGGCAAGGCCAACTTCACCATTGACCTCGGCAGCGCCAACCTGGGTTCGGCGGAAACCGAAACCGAACTGAAGCAGCCCGGCTGGTTCAACAGCGCGAAGGTGCCGCAAGCCACCTTCGCGTCCACTGGCATGAAGGCTGTGGGCGGCAACAAATTCGAAATCGCTGGCAAGCTGACCATCAAGGGTGCCACGCGCGACGTGGTGGTGCCGGCCACCCTCACACAGTCTGGGGGCAACACCACCGCCACCGGCAGCTTTGTGATCAAGCGCATAGACTTCAAAATTGGAGAGGGCGAGTGGAATGACGTGTCCATCGTGGCCAACGAAGTCACCGTCCGTTTCAAGCTCGCACTCGCTGGCGTTCCCGCGCTGTAAGTACCTGTTGCCACACCCCTATTTCACCCTGATGGAGACCCCATGACCAAAACTCTGATTGCCTTGGCCCTTGCCTCGCTCGCGGCCGCTGCCCACTCCGCACCTGCCACCTACGCGGTGGAACCCACACACACCTTTGTGACCTTCGAAGCCAAGCACTTCGGCGTGTCCACCAACCGGGGCCGCTTTGACAAAAAAGAGGGCAGCATCACACTGGACAAGGTCGCCAAGACCGGCAAGGTAGACATCACCATCGACACCGGCTCCATCAACACCGGTACCGGGCCTTTCGATGCGCACCTGAAAAGCAAGGACTTCTTCAATTCGACCGAATTCCCCACCGCCAAATTCAGCGGGGACAAATTCACCTTTGATGGCGACAAGCTCAAGTCGGTTGAAGGCCAGCTGACCCTGCTGGGCAAAACCGGCCCGGTCACACTGACCGCGTCCAGCTTTGGCTGCTACGACCACCCGCGTCTCAAGCGTGAGGTGTGCGGGGGTGACTTTGAAACCACCATTGCCCGCAGTGGTTGGGGCATGACCTACGGCTTGCCTGGTATTCCAGACAGCATCCGCCTGGTAATTCAGGTTGAAGCCGTGAAGCAATAAGCGACGCGTTCCTGGAATCACCTGCGTTCGGCAGGTGGGCACAGAACACCCGCTGATGGCGGGTGTTTTTTTGCCTATGCAGGTTCGGCACGGCGAAAAAAAGCCCGGCGAGCCGGGCTTTTGCTGTGCGGATGGCCCTACTTGGCCGGGGCTGCAGCCGGCGCTGCGGTCACCGCACCGGTGTCGTAGCCCGGTGTAGCAGCCGGTGCGCTGATGGCTGCCGGCTGGGCCGCTTTGGCAGTCTTGGCACCGCCGCTGTGGAACTGGACCACCAGGGGCACGATCAGCAGCGCCACGATGTTGATGATCTTGATCAGCGGGTTGATGGCCGGTCCAGCGGTGTCTTTGTAGGGGTCGCCCACCGTGTCACCGGTCACGGCGGCCTTGTGCGCCTCGGATCCTTTGCCGCCGTGGTGCCCGTCTTCAATGTATTTCTTCGCGTTGTCCCAAGCGCCACCGCCAGTGCACATCGAGATGGCCACAAACAGGCCGGTCACGATGGTACCCATCAGCAGACCACCAAGCGCGGCGGGTCCAAGCAGCAGGCCAACGACAATGGGTACCGCCACGGGCAGCAGGCTGGGCACCACCATCTCCTTGATGGCGGCCGAAGTCAGCATGTCCACCGCCGCGCTGTAGTCGGGCTTGCGCTTGCCGGACATGATCTCGCCGTCCTGAAACTGGCGTCGCACCTCCACCACCACCGCACCGGCAGCGCGACCCACGGCCTCCATCGCCATCGCACCAAAAAGGTAGGGAATCAGGCCGCCGATGAACAAGCCCACAATCACCAGCGGGTCGCTGAGGTTGAAGCTGATCGCCTGGCCCAGGCCTTCCAGCTTGTGGGTGTAGTCGGCAAAGAGCACCAAGGCAGCCAAACCGGCCGAGCCAATGGCGTAGCCTTTGGTCACGGCCTTGGTGGTGTTGCCTACGGCGTCGAGCGGGTCGGTGATGTCACGCACGCTGGCGGGCATCTCGGCCATCTCGGCAATGCCGCCAGCGTTGTCGGTGATGGGGCCATAGGCGTCCAAGGCCACCACGATGCCAGCCATGCTCAGCATGGAGGTCGCGGCGATGGCAATGCCGAACAGACCGCCGAGTTTGTAGGCCGCCAAGATGGCGATGCAGACAAAAATCACGGGCCACGCGGTGGAGCGCATCGACACGCCAAGACCCGCAATGATGTTGGTGCCGTGACCGGTGGTGGAAGCCTGTGCGATGTGCTTCACTGGCTTGTATTGGGTGCCGGTGTAGTACTCGGTAACCCAGACCAGGATGCCGGTCAGGACCAGGCCGACCGTGCAAGCGCCAAACAGACGGATCTGGCTGCCACTGGCTGCAATCGCGTTGTCAGGAATCAGCCAGGCCGTGACGAAGTAAAACGCGATCAGCGACAGTACGCCGGCCACTGCCAGACCCTTGTACAGGGCGGGCATCACGTTCTTCATGCCGGGCGAGGCCTTGACGAAGAAGCAGCCGATGATGGAGGCGATGATGGACACACCACCCAGCGCCAGCGGGTACAGCACCGCCTGCATGGGGGCGGCAGCCACCAGCAGGGCGCCCAGCACCATGGTGGCGATCAGCGTCACGGCGTAGGTCTCGAACAAGTCG
Source organism: uncultured Burkholderiaceae bacterium (assembly GCA_964486575.1). GTDB lineage: Bacteria > Pseudomonadota > Gammaproteobacteria > Burkholderiales > Burkholderiaceae_C > PCRC01. The sequence goes on from CAZANT010000065.1 coordinate 7,811, forward strand.
GCGGCCATGCCAGCGCAGTCGCCGACGTTGTCACCGACGTTGTCGGCAATCACCGCCGGGTTGCGTGGGTCGTCTTCGGGAATCCCGGCCTCGACCTTGCCCACCAGGTCGGCGCCGACGTCGGCGCCTTTGGTGAAAATACCGCCGCCCAGACGGGCGAAGATGGAGATCAGCGAGGAGCCAAAAGCGAAGCCGATCAACGGGTTCAGCAGCGAGGCCAGGTTCTTGTCTGGGGTCAGGTTGCCGTTGCCCACCAGGAACCAGAAGAAGCCCGCCACCCCCAGCAGACCGAGACCCACCACCAACATGCCGGTGGTGGCGCCGCCACGGAAAGCGACGTCGAGAGCGGGGCCAATGCCCTTGGTGGCGGCCTGCGCGGTGCGCACGTTGGCGCGAACCGACACGTTCATGCCGATGAAGCCGCAGGCACCCGACAACACCGCGCCGATGACGAAGCCCACCGCGGTCTGGACATCGAGGAAGACGCCGATCAGCACCGTGAGAATCACGCCAACGATGGCAATTGTTTTGTACTGACGCGCCAGATAGGCCGCCGCACCGGCCTGAATCGCGGCTGCGATTTCCTGCATCCGTGTATTGCCAGCGTCCTGGGAAAGAATCCATCCGCGTGCCCAGAAGCCGTACCCGACGGCAACCAGCCCGCAAACAAGCGCCAAGATGAGCGCTGAATTGCCAACCATGTTTGTTCTCCTACTTAATGTTTCTGCTTCGAAGAAACACAACGCAGGGTTGTGTTTCCGCTGCGTTGCTTCCTCGTTAGCACCACACATAACGCTGTGGAGACGATTGGCCAACGCTTCAATGTAGCGTGAAAAAGTTGGCGCGCAATCGGGTGGAAAGCCCTGTGAAAGTAAAATCAGGGTTAATCCTGATCTTTCACAACCTCGAAACTTCCGCTCTACAACATGGCACTCGACAAAGTCTCCCCAGGCAAGAATGTTCCCGATGCTTTCAACGTCGTCATCGAAATCCCAATGAACGCCGACCCGGTGAAGTACGAAGTGGACAAAGAATCCGGCGCGATTTTTGTGGACCGCTTCATGAGCACCGCCATGCACTACCCGACCAACTACGGGTATGTGCCCAAAACGCTCAGCGGCGACGGCGACCCGGTTGACGTCCTGGTGATCACCCCGGTCCCACTGATTCCTGGCGTCGTGGTGACCTGCCGCCCGATCGGTATCTTGATGATGGAAGACGAAGCCGGTGTGGACGGCAAAGTGCTGGCCGTGCCCATTGACAAGAAGTGCTCGCTTTACACCCAGTGGCAAAAACCCGAGGACCTGAACCCACTGCGGCTCAAGACCATCTCCCATTTCTTTGAGCATTACAAAGACCTGGAAGAAGGCAAATGGGTGAAGATTCTGGGCTGGGAAGGCGTGGATGCCGCGAAGAAAGAAGTCAGCGACGGCGTGGCGGCTTACAAGGTGGCCAACCCGGCTGGCTGAACTGCCCCAACCATGAAAAAAGCCGCTGAAGCTCAGCGGCTTTTTTGTCCGGGCCTGCCAAACGTTAGCGCTGCGGGTCCGGAAAAATCAGCCCGTGCAGGCGGTTTTTGCGCTCGAAAGGGCGCCACTGGCCCACGGGTTGTGCCAGCCGGTCGGCCACCACCCACCACGCGCTGGGGTTGAGTCCGATGCCGAAGTGGCTGGCAATCACCTCGACGTTCTCGGTGTGCGGGTTGTTTTTGCAGGGGGCTTGTTGGCTGCCTTGCCATGCGACGATGCCGTCGGTGCGTGAGTACACCGAGGTGGTCGGTACTGGTGGCGCGGTCGGCAGATCGCGTTCGGCCATTTCGCGGTGGCTGTCGCGGCCGCTGGTCAGTTCGTACAGGCGCCAGGCGTTGGTGCTACGGGGCGAGCCGGCAAACGGTGTGCCCAAGGTGATGACTTCGCGCACCAGTTCAGGCATGAGTTTGGCGAGCTCGCGGGCGTAGATGCCCCCCAGGCTCCAGCCAATCAGGCTGACAGGCTGGCCGCTGGTGTCCGCGGCGACCTGCAGTTGCCGCACCGCAGATTCCAACACCCCCGCGCGCGGACCGAAATTGAAGCCCTGGTCCCAGCCTTGCGGGTTGTAGTTGAGACTTTGCAAGTAGCGGCGCAGCGGCAGGGTGGTGCTGTCGTTCGCCGACAGGCCGGGGAAGACGATGACGGTGCGGCCATCGCCCGTGGGCGCCCGCTGCAGCACCGGCCAGCTAGGCAGCAGCGCGCTGAATTCCCAGAAAGCCCGGAACTCCAGTGCGACCAGCCAGGCACTGGGGGGCAGGATGTCTTTGGGCGCTGCGGTGGCGCGGGTGGGGTTTTTGGCGGATCGGGAAGCGGGCATGGTCTACGCTGTGCGAAAACACAGATTCACTCGGTGCCCGGATTGGACACCATGGCTGCCGGATTTGGTGGGGAGCCAACCCTGCTTTTTAGAGTCGCCGGTCTGGGATTGTGTCGCTCCGGGGACGACGCTCACCCCCGTCGGAACGGGCTTCGCTCACCCAGGTGGTCCAAGTAGTGGGTGATGCCCTGGCCCTCGCGCTCCAGAAAACGTTCCACAGCGTCGGCAAACGCCGGGTGGGCCAGCCAGTGGGCCGAGGTGGTCTTGACCGGCATCAAGGCGCGCGCCATTTTGTGCTCGCCCTGGGCACCGCCTTCAAAACGTTGCACACCGTGGGCGATGCACCAGGCCAGCGGCTGGTAGTTCGATATAAGTGGATCTGAGATTAAAAAACTGACTGACGGAGTGAACGATCCTACTTT
>CAZANT010000066.1:0-10271 GCA_964486575.1 uncultured Burkholderiaceae bacterium
CCACTGGCGGCGCGCGCATGCAGGAAGGCCTGCTCAGCCTCATGCAGATGGCCAAAACCAACGCTGCGCTGACCCGGTTGGCCAAAAAGGGCCTGCCCTACATCAGCGTACTGACCGATCCAACCATGGGCGGCGTGAGTGCTGGCTTCGCCTTCGTGGGCGACGTTGTGATCGCCGAACCGAAGGCGCTGATCGGTTTTGCCGGGCCACGGGTGATTGAATCCACCGTTCGGGTCACGCTGCCTGAGGGTTTCCAGCGCGCAGAATTCCTGCAAACCAAGGGCGCAGTGGACTTCATCTGTGACCGCCGTGAACTGCGCAAATCCATTGCCAACACGCTGGCCATGTTGCTGCGCCAGCCCGCAGACGCCGTCAGCTGACGCCGTACTGTCTCAGGACAGACCGCCCAAGGTCACCGCTTGCAGGTGGGCCAAAATGATCGTGGCCACCTGCAGCAGCAGCACCAGCACCAAGGGCGACAAGTCAATGCCGCCGACCAAAGGCACCACACGCCGCAAGGGTTGCAACACCGGCGCACACAGGCGGGCAATCAGGTGGGCCAGCGGCGAGTCAGTTTGTACCCACGACAAAACCACATGCACGATCAACAGCCCCATGGCCAGGGAAATGACCAAGCGAAGCGTGCCGAACAAGGCCAGAACCGGCAAGGGCAACAGGCTACCCTGCCCGCCCACCGCCAGCCACAGCACCGCAAACTGTGCCAGCTCCACCAGATACGCCGCAAGCAGGCTGGCACTGTCCACGCGCCCAAAAGCCGGCACGACACGGCGCAGAGGCAACACGAGCCAGTCTGTCAGCGTGAAAACAAACTGCGCCAGCGGGTTGGCCGAGCTTGAGCCCATGCCAATGCGCTGGTACTGCATGTACAACCGAAGCAGGCAAGCCCCGCCCACGAGACCGGCAACAACGTCAAGCAGCAATGAAAAAATTTGGATGAACATGGGCAGCGATGAAGTGGCTCGTGGGATGATACTTTGATGCCGTGTCTGACACTGTCCCAGCTACCGCTTTTCCCCCTCGGCAGCGTTCTGTATCCCGACGGCCTTCTGCCGTTGCGGATTTTTGAGGTTCGCTACCTTGACATGGTCCGCAAGTGCCACGACGCTGGCGCGCCGTTTGGTGTGGTGGCGCTGACTCAGGGGCACGAAGTCCGTCAGCCCGGAGCCACGGAGGCATTCCACAGCGTGGGTACGCTGGCCCAGATTGAGGAATTCAGCAACCCCCAGCCGGGCTTGCTGGTGATTCGCTGCCGAGGCACAGCACGCTTTCGGGTTGACCAGCGGGAGCAACTTCGCCATGGCCTCTGGGTGGCGGACGTGACCCAGCTGGACGCCGACCAACCCGTGCCGGTTCCCGACGACTTGAAGCCCACTGCAGATGCGCTGGGCCAACTCATTCAGACGCTGCAAACCCAGGGGCTGGCCCCTTCTGACCTGCCGATGCAGCCCCCCTGGCGACTGGACGACTGTGGCTGGGTCGCCAACCGCTGGAGCGAACTGCTGCCGCTGTCACTGGATGTCAAGCAGCAACTGATGTCGCTCGACAACCCGCTGCTTCGGCTGGAACTGGCTGGCGACATGTTGGCACGCTACCAGATTGGTCTCCCAGGCAACGACTGAGTCGCCACCGTGCAGCCCTTGAACCGCGCCATCCTGGCCTGGCCGCGCACCGCCAAACAACTGGCGGTGGGGACATTTGATAGCCTGCTTGCATTGCTGGCCATGTGGTTGGCGTTCACATTGCGCTTCGACACCTTGCACTGGCCACAAGGCGGACAGTGGTGGGTCTACCTGTTGGGCCCGTTGCTGGCGGTGGCAGTGTTCGTCTCTCTGGGACTGTACGACGCCATCTTCCGCTACAACGGTCTGGCCGCCATGGCCACCACGGCAAAGGCTGTCACTCTCTACAGCGCCTTGCTTTTACTGGCACTGGTCGGTTTGCAAGCTCTCGGTTTTGCTGCCATCCCGCGCAGCCTGGGAATCTTGCAGCCACTCATCTTTTTTTTGTTGATCGCCGCGGGCCGGGCCACGGCGAGAGCCTGGCTGGGGCGGCCGCGCGACGGCCGTCGCGCAGGTGGTCGCCTGTTGATTTACGGCGCCGGCAGCGCGGGCGTGCAGACCGCTGCCGCGATTGCCAACGCCAACCAGTTTGCATTGCTCGGTTTTGTGGACGACGATCCCGGCAAAACAGGTCGCAGCATCAACGGCAAGCCGGTGTACACGCCAGACCAGACCCCGGAGGTGATACGACGATTTGGCGTGACCGACATTTTGCTGGCCGTGCCCAGCGCCAGCCGGGAACGGCGTAACCAGATTGTCGACAGCCTGCGCAGCTTGCCCGTCCATGTGCGGACCCTACCTGGCTTGGCGGACCTAGCCAGCGGTCGCGTGACCGTACAAGACTTTCATGAACTCGACATTGAGGACCTTCTCGGGCGCGCGCCGGTGCCACCACAGCGCGCACTGCTGGCCCGCAACCTGACCGGCAAGACCGTGCTGGTCACCGGGGCGGGCGGCAGCATCGGCAGCGAGCTGTGCCGCCAAATCATTCAGGAAAGTCCACATCAACTGGTGCTGCTGGACCACAGCGAATTCGCGCTGTACCGCGTCCAGCAGGAACTGCTCGCTTTGACGGCGCAACAGGGACTGAACATCTCGATTGCCGCACTGCTGGGAAGCGTCTGCGATTCTGAGCGGGTCAGCGACATCTTTAACCGCTATCGACCAGACACCGTCTACCACGCTGCCGCCTACAAACACGTGCCGCTGGTGGAGTTCAACCCGGTGGAGGGTATTCTGAACAACGTTTTGGGCACCTTGCATGTGGCCCAGGCGGGGCTGTACGCCGGCGTCGCCAACCTGGTCCTCATTTCGACCGACAAGGCGGTTCGCCCCACCAACGTCATGGGCGCCAGCAAGCGCCTGGCAGAAATGGTACTGCAAGCGCTTGCCGCGCAGGATCCCGGCGACGTACACACTTGTTTTGCAATGGTCCGCTTCGGCAATGTCCTAGGCTCCAGTGGCAGCGTTGTGCCGTTGTTCCGTCAACAACTGGCCACCGGCGGCCCTTTGACCGTGACCCACACCGAGGTCACCCGCTACTTCATGACCATCCCAGAAGCAGCCCAACTGGTGCTGCAGGCCGGTGCCATGGCCACCGGAGGCGAGGTCTTTGTGCTCGACATGGGCCAGCCGGTGCGTATCCTTGAGTTGGCCCAACGCATGATCACCCTGTCGGGAATGCGTGTGCGCGATGACGCGCATGCCGACGGCGACATCGAAATCGCCATCACCGGACTGCGCCCCGGTGAAAAGCTCTACGAAGAACTGCTGACCGGTGACAACCCCCAGCCCACAGTACACCCACGCATCATGCAGGCACGGGAAGGTTTTGTGCCCTGGGATTCGCTCAGCGCCTCTTTGTCGGAATTGACGCTCGCACTCAAACGAAACGACGTTCCACAGGCATTGAACATTCTGCAGCGCCTTGTGCCTGAGGCCACGTTGCAGGCCACGCCGGTGTCTGGACCTGCCGACGCATGACCGCATTTCGCCTCCGCAGCTTGCGCTCGTCAGCGTTCTGGTCGCTGATGGGCGACATCCTGCCGATGCTGGCGGCAATGGCCGTGGCGCCCGCACTCCTGCAGGCGCTGGGGGCTGAGCGATTGGGCGTGCTCTCGCTGATCTGGGTGTTCGTCGGTTACTTCAGCTTTCTCGACCTCGGGCTGGGACGCGCGGTCACCGTGGCGGTGGCGTCGGCCCGACACGACGCAACCGAGGTTGGCAGCGCACCGCTGCGCATCACGGGGTCCGCTGTGGCCGCGCTGCTCACCTTGGGCACGGCGGGCGCAACGGGCCTGGGCCTGATGGCGCAGTTCGGCAGCCTGCCGTTGAACCTGTCCTCGCCGGCATTCGAGACCGAGGTTCGCAGCGCCCTCCTGTGGATGGCGCCCAGCCTGCCGCTGCTGTTGGTCTCCTCAGCCTTGCGCGGTCACTTGGAAGGCGTTGGCGCTTTTAGGGCGCTGAACATGATCCGCATCCCCGCAGGCGTGATGCTCGCCGCAGGCCCTTTCCTGACCGCCCTGTTCACGCCCGACCTCGTTTGGGCGACGGCCAGCCTGCTGGCGGTGCGCGCGGCACAGCTGTTCGCGCTGGCCACCACACTCGCACGCCACCAGCGAATACCGGTGGCCGAGCTGTTGCCGCGGATGTTTGACGCTGGCGACTGGACCCAGCTCCGGCGTCTGCTGTCCTTTGGCGGCTGGATGAGTGTGAGCAGCGTACTCGGGCCAGTGATCGTCTATGCCGATAGGTTCGTCATTGGTTCGCTGCTCAGCGCCAGCGCGGTCAGCCTCTACGCCATCCCGTTCGATGTGGTGTCGCGCTTCCCGGTGTTGATTGCCTCGGCCTGCAGCGTGTTGTTGCCAGAACTCGTCCGGGTCTCTGCCCAAGTGGCGCAAGGGCAGGTGACTGCAACCGAATGGCGCTCAGTTGTACGACAGGCCACGGCCATCGCGGGCGGGTTGGTGCTGGCAGGGGCTGGCATCGTCTGGTGGCTGTTGCCCGAGTTCATGGTGTGGTGGATGGGCGCTGGCTTTGCTGGCGACGCAACCCCTGTGGCCCAGGTGCTGCTGATTGCCTTTGCCGTCAACGCGATGGCTCAAATCCCCTACACCGGCTTGTTGGCCTTGGGTCAGACCCGGACGATCGCCACCATCCATCTGCTGGAATTTCTGCCCTACCTGGGCTGTCTTTGGTGGGCAGTGTCCTCCCATGGGCTGCTCGGCGCTGCGGGGGTCTGCGTTGCACGTGGGCTGGTAGATTACGTGCTGCTGGCGCTGGCCTGCCACCGCGGTGGCCGCCACCTCACAACCCGCCACACCCCCTGACCGATGCTGACCTACACCGATAAAGACGCCCACTACTTTGGCCATGTCCGGCGCGAGGTCGAACCTGCCTTGCCGGCGCAGTGCGGGCGGGTGCTGGAGCTGGGCTGCGGTGCCGGCGCCACACTGGGCTGGCTGCGGCAGCGGGCCGGCACCAGCCAGACCACGGGCGTCGAGATTTTTGCCGATGCCGCAGCCCGCGCGGCACAACAGGCCGATGTGGTGCATTGCCTTGATTTCGAAAAGCATCCACTGCCGTACGAGCGAGCGGAATTCGACACGATCTTGTGCTTGGACGTGCTCGAGCACATGGTTGACCCCTGGGCTGTCGTGCACCGGCTGGTCACACAGCATCTCGCCCCCGGCGGCACCTTGGTCGTCACCGTGCCCAACATCCAGCACCACACGGTGGTCTTGCCACTGCTGCTCAAGGGCCGCTGGGAGTACGAGGAAGCAGGCATTTTGGACCGCACCCATTTGCGGTTCTTTTCTCGGCACTCGGCTGTGGCCCTAGTCACGCACAGCGAACTCACGGCCGCGACTTGCACACCGCTGAGCTTTGCGCAGAACCGCCTCAAGCGGGCCATCAACTGCGCCACGGGTCGTCTGTTTGAAGGCCTGATCACGCCACAGTACCTGCTCAGCGCCCGCAAACTCCAACGTGGCGGGTTGCGTTGAAAGCGCCCCGCGTCACCGTCGTAGTGCTGAACTGGAACGGCTGGGCCGATACCTTGCGTTGCCTGCTTTCGCTGCAAACACTTGCACACCCCACGCCCCGCATCGTGATGGTGGACAACCACTCCAGCGACGGCTCAGTCGAGAAAATCCGCGAGGTATTTCCGGCGCTGGATATTCTGGAGACGCCGGCCAACCTGGGCTTTGGAGGTGGTTGTAACGTGGGGATGCGTCATGCCATGGCGCAGGGTGTCGACTACATCTGGTTGATCAACAGCGACGCGACGGCGGAGCCCACCACCCTGTCCGCCCTGTTGCAAACGGCGGAAGCCAGGCCCGAAGTGGGTGCGGTAGGCTCGGTCATTCACGAACTGGCAGCACCCAAACGCGTTGAGCTGTGGGGCGGTGGCCAGGTCAACCTGTGGCTGGGTCGGTCCCGCCCATTGAAGGCGCCGGGCGCGCTGGACTTTGTGTCGGGCGCATCCATGCTGTTGCGGGTCAGCGCGTTGCACCAGGTAGGACTGTTCGACGACCACCGCTTCTTCATGTACTGGGAAGACACAGACCTCGGCTTCCGCTTGCGCCAACACGGCTGGCAGCTCGCCACCGCCACCGATTCACGCGTCTGGCACAAGGGCTCGGGCAGCCTGGGCAAAGGCAGCCCCACCATTGACGCTTACTTTGTTTGCTCTGCGCTTCGGTTCTTCCGGCGGCACGCACCTTGGCCCTTGCTGGCAGGGGCCTCTCTGGTGATCTCGCTGTTGACCAAACGCCTGATGCTGGGTCAATGGGCCCGGGTACAGGCGGTGTGGCGGGGACTGCGTTCGGCATGACCTGTACGGTACCTGTAACGGTGGTGGTTCCGTGCTTCCGGTGCGCGCACACCATCGAGCGCGCGCTGGAATCGGTTGCGGCACAGACAGCGCGCCCGGAGGCCATCATCCTGGTGGACGATGCCAGCGGCGACGGCACAGCGGAAGCACTGCAACGTCTGCAGGCCGCGCAGCCAGCCGCATGGATCACCGTGATCTCTCTGGCTATCAACCAGGGGGCTGCCACGGCACGCAACACCGGCTGGCGGGCCGCCACCTCTGACTATGTGGCTTTTCTCGACGCCGACGACACCTGGCACCCGGAGAAGCTGGCGCTCCAATACGCCTTCATGGAGGCGCATCCCGAGGTGGTCGTCTCGGGGCATCGCTTCAGCCAGGTCCGCGCTGGACAGCCACACAATCCACCGCGCTTGCCCGCCGTTTTTCCCCACCACCCCATCGTGCCTTGGCAGGTGCTGCTGAAGAACCCGTTCATCACACCGTCCCTGATGTTTCGAACAAACGCGCCGCTGCGCTTCCCGTCTGGGCAGCGCTACATGGAAGACCACCTGCTGTTGATGCAGCTGGCGCTGCGCGGCGTGCCGATGGCGCGCATTGACCTGCCGCTGGCGTACATCCACAAAGACCGCTATGGCGACACCGGCTTGAGCGCACACATGCACGAGATGCACCAAGCGGAGTTGGGTAACCTGCAGCAACTTGCGCGCGATCGCGACATTCGGCAGGTCACCGCAACGTTGCTGGGGCTCTACGTGCGGCTCAAGTTCGTTCGCCGCAAGGGGCTGGTGGCGCTTCGACCTAAAGGCCGCAATTGACGGCAGGCCATGAAACACTGCCACAGGTGGTGGTGCTTCTTGCCACCCACAATGGTGCGCGCTGGCTTGGCCCGCAGCTCGACAGCATCCTTGGGCAGCAGGGAGTGTCCGTGCGGGTTTTGGTGAGCGACGACGCATCCACCGACACCACACGCGAACTGGTGCAGGCATGCGCGGCCACCGATGCCCGGGTCACGGTCCTGCCTGCAAGAGGTCCGTTTGGCTCGGCTGCGCTGAATTTCTTTGCCCTGCTGGCCGCGCTGGACCCATCGGCCACCCCGCCCTCGGCAGTGGCCCTGGCCGACCAAGACGATGTATGGCACCCTGACAAGCTGAAGCGCGCGCTGACCGAACTGCACACCCGAAGGGCTGCCGCCGTTTCGGCCAGCGTGATGGCGTTCTGGCCCGATGGCAAGCGGCAGCTTCTGCAAAAAAGCCAGCCCTTGCGCGCCGCCGACCATTTGTTCGAGTCTGCCGGACCGGGCTGTACCTATGTGCTGCGCGGCGACGTGGCGCTCCGCCTGTCCGCCTGGGTGGCGGCACACACCGACAGCTTGAAGCGCATCGCGTTCCACGACTGGTTCATCTACGCCTGGGTCAGAAACCAAGGTGAGCGGTGGTGGATCGACCCCGTGCCATGCATGGACTACCGGCAACACGACCACAACGTGTTTGGCGCCCGAGCCGGCTGGCGTGGATTTGCCCGACGCGCCCACATGCTGTTTGGCTCCTGGTATCGCGATCAGGTGATGGCGATTGCCGATGCCTGCGGTGCCCACCACCACCCGTTGATCGTCCGGCTGCAGCGCGACCGGTGGCATGACCGCTGGGCTCTGGCCTGCCAGGTGGGTGCAATGCGGCGCAAACCACTCGACCGTCTGGTACTGGCACTGGCCCTGCTGTTGCGCGGAGGCGGAAATCCATGACTGTGGCCATTACCGGCGTCAATGGCTTCATTGGTCAGACGCTCGCCACCCATCTGGTGGCGCAGGGCCACCGCGTGCTGGGCCTGTCCCGCCGTGGCACCCTGCTGCCCGGCGTCGAGAACCGTCGCACCGGCGACCACCTGAACGTTGACAACTTGACCGACACACTGACCAAAGCGATGGCAGGTGCGAACACGGTGGTACACCTGGCTGCCAAGGCCCACCAGACCGACGCAGCCCTTCTGCAAGACGACGGCCAGTTTGATGTGAACCTGCAGCTGACCGAAGCCCTGCTGACTGCCTGCAAAAGGGTGGGCGTACAGCGGCTGGTCTATGTCAGCTCGATTGGGGTGAACGGCCAGCGCACCACCGGCCGCGCCTTCACCGAACAAGATGCTCCGGCGCCGGTGGAGGCCTACGCCCGCAGCAAGTGGCGCTGCGAACAACGTGTGCAGGCGTTCGGTGCAGAGAATGGCCTGCCTTGGGTGGTCTTAAGGCCACCACTGGTGTACGGGCCGCAGGCGCCGGGCAACTTTGGCCGGTTGATACGTGCGCTGAACCAAGGCTGGCCGCTGCCACTGGCCGCAGTGCACAACCGCCGCCACTTCATTGGCATCGACAACTTGGTGGACGCCATCGCGCTGTGCCTCACCCACCCCGCTGCCGCGAACCAGACTTATGTGCTGGCGGACAACGAGGCCACGTCCACACCCGACCTGCTTCGTCTCGCCGCACAGGCCATGCAACGGCCTGCACGCCTCTGGCCCGTGCCGGTACCCCTATTGCGCTGGGCTGCACGGCTTGCTGGACAAACCCAGGCCATCGACCGGCTGTGCGACTCGCTGGAGGTGGATAACACCACGCTGCGCCAGCAGACCGGCTGGCGCCCCCCCTTGACTTTGGCCGAGGGCGTCGCACGTGCGGTGCAGAATGGCAGTCAGAAATGAAACGCGCTTTCGACATAGCCGTGGTGTTGCTGGCGCTGATGGCCCTGACCGTCCCCATGCTGGTGGTGGCGATTCTGGTCAAGCGCACCTCCGCGGGGCCGGTGCTGTACTGGTCGGACCGCGTCGGCCGCCACAACCGCATCTTCCGCATGCCCAAGTTCCGCAGCATGCGCACTGACGCACCAGTCGTTGCCACCCATCTGCTCACCGACCCGCAAGCCTGGCTCACGCCAATCGGACCCTTTCTGCGCAAAAGCAGCCTGGACGAGTTGCCGCAACTCTGGAGCATCCTGCGCGGCGACATGAGCCTGGTCGGACCCCGCCCCGCGCTCTACAACCAGTACGACCTGATCACGTTGCGAACCCGGGTGGGCGTGCACCGGCTCACGCCGGGCCTGACTGGCTGGGCCCAGGTCAATGGCCGCGACGAGTTGCCACTGGAAGCCAAAGTCGCGCTGGACCACTGGTATCTGCAGCACCAGTCGCTCCTACTGGACGTGCGCATTCTGTGGCGCACCGTACTCAAGGTGGTGCGCGCGGATGGGGTGGCCCACTAAAAACCTAAAATAGAGGGCTTCAGGCCAACATCGGCCTTTCTTTTTTCCCGCCCATGTCCGACACCACCCCTGCTGCCCTGCCCCAAGACGAGAACCAGCTGATTGCCGAGCGGCGCGAGAAGCTCAAGGTGATCCGAACCGCCCAGGCTGAGGGCAAAGGTGTCGCCTTTCCCAACGACTACAAGCCGACCGACCACGCAGAAAAGCTGTTCGCAGTGCACGGTGAGCAAACGGCTGAAGACCTGGTCGCGCTCAACGCCACCGCGAAGGTGGCTGGACGGATGATGCTCAAGCGAGTGATGGGCAAGGCCAGCTTCGCTACCTTGCAAGACGCGTCTTTCGGCCCCAGCCAAGGGCGCATTCAAATCTACGTCGCGCGCGATGAGATCGGCGAAGAGCTGTACGCCCAGTTCAAACACTGGGACCTGGGCGACATCGTTGGTGCCGAAGGCCGCTTGTTCAAGACCCGCACTGGCGAGCTGTCCATTCACGTGACCGGCCTGCGCCTGTTGACCAAGAGCCTGCGGCCCATGCCGGACAAGTTCCACGGTATCGCTGACCAGGAGGTGAAGTACCGCCAGCGCTACATCGACCTGATGATGGACGCCACCA
>CAZANT010000067.1:0-6989 GCA_964486575.1 uncultured Burkholderiaceae bacterium
GCGCGCCAGGCCAAGAGCAAGGCCCGCCTGGCCCGCTTCGAGGAGCTGAGCGACTACGAATACCAAAAGCGTAACGAAACACAGGAAATCTTCATCCCGGTGGCCGAGCGCCTGGGTACCCAGGTGATCGAGTTCAAGGGCGTGAGCAAATCGTTTGGCGACCGCCTGCTGATCGACAACCTGAGCTTTGCGATTCCCGCCGGTGCCATCGTCGGCATCATCGGCCCCAACGGCGCGGGCAAATCGACGCTGTTCAAGCTGATTGCCGGCAAGGAGACACCGGACAGCGGCGAGGTGGTGATTGGCTCGACGGTGAAGATGGCCTTTGTGGACCAGAACCGCGACGAACTCGCGAACGAAAAAACCGTGTGGGAAGATGTGTCGGGCGGTCTGGACATGCTGACCGTGGGCAAGTTCACCATGGCCAGCCGCGCCTACTGCGGCCGCTTCAACTTCAACGGCGGTGACCAACAGAAGAAGGTGGGCATGCTCTCCGGCGGCGAGCGCGGCCGACTGCACCTAGCCAAGACGCTGATTGCCGGCGGCAACGTGCTGATGCTGGACGAACCGTCCAACGACCTCGATGTGGAAACCCTGCGTGCGCTGGAAGACGCACTGCTGGAATTCGCCGGTTCGGTCATGGTCATCAGCCACGACCGTTGGTTCCTAGACCGCATTGCCACCCACATCCTGGCGGCCGAGGGCGACAGCCAGTGGGTGTTCTTCAACGGCAACTACCAAGAGTACGAAGCCGACAAGAAGAAGCGTCTAGGCGAAGAAGGTGCCAAGCCCAAACGGGTGCGCTTCAAGTCCCTGAAGTGAACCAGCTCAGGCGGCGGCTGGGCCGGTGCCCTGCCCATCGCCTTGGGTCAGCCGCTTGCGCACCAGGTCGATGTTGTTGCGGAGCGCGTACAACTCGTCGGTGTACGACAGCGGCACATGGATCTTCCCGGCCACGCGGTCAAGCTCGTCCAACGCCTGCTGCAGGGCGGGGCGGTCGGCGGCGGGTTCTGCCAGCCGTTCTTCAATGTCTCGCAGCTGCGCGTACCAGCGGTAGACCCGCGAGCGCACGCGCAGGCTGTAAAGCGGCGGGACCACCCGGCTGAGCGGCAGCAGCAGCACCAGGATCGCACCCAGCGCCAGCCACATCCGGTCGATCAGATTGGCCAGCCAGAACGGCAGGTAGCGCTGCATTAAGGGCGCGCCGTTTTTGATGGTGCGGTCGGCCTGTTTGGCCACCGGCAGTTCGTTGTTGTCCAGGTTGGGAAACTGGCGCGCCCGGTTGAACCAGCCAGCGCCGCTGTGCAGGCTTTGCGCGGTTTGCGAGAACAGCTGCAGCAGAGCGGGGTGGGTGTCGCTGCGGGTCAGCAGCGCGGTGGTGGTGGCCACCAAACGCATGTTTTGGGGCGGTACGTCGGCGGCCAGGTCCACCACGCCGCGCGGCAGCGTGGCCGGGGTGAGAAAGTGGAAACGCCGGGCATACGCCTCGCTTTGCGGAAAGTCCATCAGCCGCACGCCGGGCGCCTGGAGCAGCAGTTGCACCATCAGCGACTCCGGCGCCGAGGCAAACACCAGCGCGTCGAGTTCGCCAGCCAGAAAGCCGGTGACGGCCGGCGTTTGCGACAGGTTGCTGAGTTTGAGCCTGGTCGGGTCGATGCGGTTGGCTTCCAGCAGCCGCGCCATCAGGTTGGGCACGCCACTGCCCGCGGTGCCGACGTTGACCCGCAAACCCTGCAACTGCGAGAGGCCGCTGAGGGGTTTGACGGTCTTGGCGTCTTTGGGATTTTTGGGCGCCACGTCTTCCCGGTAGAACACCCACAGCGGTTCCACAAACAGGCTGCCGAGCGATTCGATGTCTTCCTCGTCGGCCATCTGGCGCTCGTTGGTGCCGCCCTGCACAAAACCCAGGTCGGCGCGGCCACTGCGCAGCAACTCCAGGTTCTCGGACGAGCCCTCGGTGGGCAGCAACTTGACTTCGATGCCATAGGCCGCCAGGGCCTTGGCGTAGCGCTTGCCGAACTCGTCGTAAGCACTTTGGGCGGGGCCGGTGGCCAAGGTCACCGTCTTGGGTGGGTTCGGGTCCAGCCACCAGTAGGCCAGCGCCAGCAGACCGGCTGCGAGCAACAGAAAGGGGCCGATGGACACCGCGAGGTCGCGGATGGACAGCAAGGTGTAGCGGATGGCTTTGGGCATGACCAAACCTTAGCATGGTGTCCGGCAGTCGCCGTGACGGCCTGGAGGGCGCTTTGGCGCAGTACCCCAAGACATTCTCAAGCCAAATGAGCCTGGAGCCCCTGAAAAAGCTTGTGGTATTGCTATCAGTTTTGATTATTTCCGTGGTGGCGCTTCCAACGCCGCAGTAACAACGCATTGCCCAACACGCTCACGCTGCTGAGCGCCATGGCCGCGCCGGCCAATACCGGGTTGAGCCAGCCCAGGGCCGCCAGCGGGATGCCGACCAGGTTGTAGACGAAGGCCCAAAACAGGTTCTGGCGGATCTTGTCATAGGTGCGTTGAGAGATGTCCAGTGCGTCGGCCACCAGCGTTGGGTCACCGCGCATCAGCGTGATGCCGGCGGCCTGCATCGCCACGTCGGTGCCAGTCGCCATGGCCATGCCAACGTCGGCGGCGGCCAGCGCGGGGGCGTCGTTGATGCCGTCGCCCACCATTGCCACCGGTCCGTGCGCTGCGCGCAGCTCGGTCACGATGGCCGCTTTGTGTTCTGGCAGCACCTGGGCACGCACACTGTCCAGCCCCAGTTGCCGGCCCACCGCGTCTGCGCTGCCGGCGTTGTCGCCCGTGACCAGCACGGTGTGGATGCCTAACGCGCGCAGAGCCTGTACAGCCGCGCGCGCATTGGGTTTGACCTCGTCACCAAAAGCCAGCAAACCGCGCAGTTTCGGCCGCTCGCTCACATCGGCCAGCCAGGAGACGGTGCGGCCTTGCTGCGCCAGCGCATCGCCTTGGGCCTGCAGAGTGCCAAGGTCCACCCGCAGTTCCTGCATGTAAGCCGCGCTGCCCAGGCGCATGGCCCGCCCCGCCACTGTGGCCGACACGCCGCGCCCTGCCACTGCATGCACATCGCTGGCCGGCGGTGCTGTGGACGCCGAGGCGCTGCCATGGGTGGCCGCATTCAGCACCGCCCGGGCCAGCGGGTGTTCGCTGCCGGCCTGGATGGCGGCGATGTCGGCCAACAGGCGGTGGCGGTCACCGTCCACCGCCACGGCGTCCACCAGCGTCGGCCGACCGGCGGTCAGGGTGCCTGTCTTGTCGAAGGCCACCACCCGGATGCGCTGGGCCAGTTCCAGGGCCTCGGGATCTTTGATCAAAATGCCGTGTTTCGCCGCCACACCCGTTCCCACCATGATCGCCGCGGGCGTGGCCAAGCCCAAGGCGCAAGGGCAGGCGATGACCAGTACCGCCACCGCGTTCAATACCGCCACCTCCCAGTCGCCCCGTGCCAGTCCCCAGCCCAGCAAGGTGACCAAGGCCAAGCCCACCACCACCGGCACGAAAACGGCACTGACCCGGTCCACCACACGCTGAACTGGCGCTTTGTGGGCCTGGGCCGATTCCACCAGCCGCACCATGCGCGCCAGCGTCGACTCCGCGCCCACGGCGGTGGCCTCTACCAGCAGCAGGCCCTCGGCGTTCACCGCGCCTGCGGTCACGCGGTCGCCAGCTTGCTTGGGCACCGGCAGGCTTTCGCCGGTGATCAGCGACTCGTCCACCGTGCTGCGGCCGTCGCGTACCCAACCATCGACCGCGACCCGTTCTCCTGGCTTGACCACGACGAGGTCGCCCAACGTCACCTGGGCGATGGGCACGGTGGCGTCGAGGCCAGCGCGGCGCACACAGGCCAGCTCCGGGCGCAGGGCATTGAGGCCACGGATGGCTTCAGTGGTCTGACGCTTCGCGCGCTGTTCCAGCCATTTGCCAAGCAGCACCAGGGTGATCACCACGGCCGACGCCTCGAAGTAAAGATGGTGCCCCCCTTGAACACTGCCCGCCAGGCCGTGCCGCAGCAACAGGTACACGCTCAGCCCATAGGCTGCGCTCGTTCCCAGGGCCACCAGCAAGTCCATGTTGCCAGCACCGGCCCTGAGCGCCGCCCAAGCCGCGCGGTAGAAACGCCAGCCCAACACAAACTGCACCGGTGTGGCCAACACCCACTGCCATGCTGGCGGGAGCATCCAGGCCGAGCCCCACAGCAAGCCCAGCATGGGCAAGGCCAAAGGCAGCGACAGCGCGGCCGCCCACACCACCAGCCACGGCGACAGTGGCGGGGCGGGTTCCGGTGGGGGCGCCTCGGGCGCCAGTGCGGTGGCGCCATAACCGGCCTGGACCACCGCAGCGGTCAGCGCATCGCCGGAGGCTTTGCCTGGATGGGCATCGCTCCAAACCACGTGCGCCCGCTCGGTGGCGAGGTTGATTTCAGCCGACGCCACGCCAGGCACTCTGCGCAGCGCTTTTTCAACCCGTGTGGCGCAAGACGCACAGGTCATGCCGGTGACAGCGAGGTCGGTCGTCGTTGGCTGGGGTGTGCTGGGCATCGTGCTGGGATCGGTCTGTGGTGGGTGAGGCTGCTTCGGCCTGCGCTTCAGGTCTGTTCGTCACACATCAGTTGATGCCATCTTGGTCCCCGCCAAGAGGGCGCCCACTTTTTTCTTGAAAGTGCTTGCAAATGTGCAAAAAACACATATGATCCAATCAATAAATGTGCAAGGTGCACATTTATTCGGAGAAAAAACATGAAACTGCTGAAATCCATCCCACTGGCCTCCGTGCTGGTTGCTGCCACCCTGTCGTCCGGTGCCTTTGCCAAGACCGAGCGCGCTGAGCGTGTTGAACGCGCCGAGCGTCCAGAACGCGCAGAACGTATCGAGCGTGCAGAACGTATCGAGCGTGCAGAGCGCCCAGAACGTGCAGAGCGGCCGGAGCGGGTCGAGCGCGTGGAACGCGCCGAACGCCCAGAACGCGCGGAGCGTGTTGAGCGTGTGGAACGTCCCGAACGCCCTGAGCGCGCCGGCCACCGCTGATCCTCGCGCTGCCCGTCCTGACCCCACCGGGCAGCGTGTGAAAACAGATCGCCTCCACCTCGAAGCCAGTCCACCCTGACCATGAACCCTGAGACCCCCGCCATCCGCCGTCCAGTCCGCCCCGCTTTCTGGTGGTTGCTGCCTTTGGCGCTGACCTCGGTCGCCCACGCCGTTCCCAAATTCGACCCGGTGGGCTTGGACGTCGGCTTGTCGCTCGATTACGCCAACGGCGCCCTGCGTGACCTGTCGGCCACGCGCGCACTGACGACCACGCTGGTCACGCGGTACAACACGCCCGAGTGGCAGTTCGGCATCGACCTGCCTTACCTCGTCCTCGAAGAAGCGGTGCCGCCCGGCAGCGCCACCGCCAGCGCAAAAGTGCGCGGGTGGGGCGATGTGGGCGTCAAAGTGCGCCGTACGCTGTGGGCAAGTGCACAACCGCCCCAAGGCCTGGACCTGACCCTGAAGGTAAAAACTAAAACCGGCAACGCCGAGCGGGGTCTGGGCACCGGCGGCACCGATGTGGCGCTCCAGCTGGAGGGGTACCGTGCCCACCGAGACTGGCTTTTTTTTGGTCACATCGGCCAGCGTAAGACCGGCAATTCCAGCGTCCTGCCACCTGCCAGTAACCCGGTTTTCACCGAACTGGGCGTACAAAAGCGTTGGGGCCAGGGCACTCACGTGGGTCTTTTTCACAACTACCGTCAGGCCAACGGCCGAAGCGGCACGCTGTCCGAAGCCACGGTGTTCTACCAAACCAAGGTGGCGACCGATGTGGTGCAGCTCTCGCTGACCAAAGGCTTCACAGACGCCAGCCCAAACTGGGGTGTGGGTGTGGCTTACACCGTGCGTTTCTGATCGCAGAATAAATGTGTATTCAGCACATTCGACGATAGACTGGCGCGATGACCACCCCTGAAACCGCCACCGCTGCCAGCAGCGCCCTCTCGTCCGAGCAGGCTGCTCTGATGGAGACCTTTCGCACGCTGCTGCGTCCGATGGCCCAGCTGGCGATCTCGAAGGGCGTGTCGTACGCGTCGTTGGATGAGCTTCTGCGCGCCACGTTGGTGGAGTCCGCCAAGCGTCAATTCAGCGGCACACCGGCCCACGGCCTGGTGAGCCGCATCAGCACCGCCACCGGCCTGAACCGGCGCGAGGTCACCCGTCTGGTGTCCCAGGAAGCGGCTTCCGGCAGTCCCAAACGCTGGCTGGCCGGCGAGGTGTTCACCAAGTGGTTGAGCGACTTGGCCTACAAGGACCCGACGGATGGCAAACCCATCGCGTTGCCCCGGCAAGGCGCCGAGCCAAGCTTCGAGGCATTGGCCCTCGCCATCACCAAGGACGTGCATCCACGCAGCCTGCTGGAAGAGTTGTGCCGCCTGGGCATGGCTGTGATCGACGAAGCCAGTGACTGCGTGGTCCTGGTCAAGGACGCGATGGTGCCCAAGAACGACTTCACCAAAATGGTGGCATTCGTGGCCGGTAATGTGGGCGACCACCTGCAGGGCACCGTGGCCAACGTCCTGGGCGGGGGCGACGCGCATTTTGACCAAGCCATCGTGGCCGACGAGCTGTCGCCCGCGTCCATTCACGAAGCGCGCACGCTGGTCCAACGCCAGTGGCAAACCATGTTCGACGCGCTGATTCCCCAACTCAGCGCACTGATCGAACGCGACCAAAGCAACGGCGCGCCGCAAGACCAGCAAATCCGCATCGGTCTGTATTCCTTCGACAAGCCGATGGACACCGCCGAAGGCGGACCCAACGGCACCTGACATTTCGTACCCCCAACAAACTGCACACACCCTGAGGAGAAACCTGTGTCCAAGAACCACACCAACACCACCAACCGAACCAGCGCCACACCGCTCGTGCTCACCCGCCGCGGCTTCACCTTGGCGGCGATGTCGTCGGCTGTCCTTGCCGCCTGCGGCGGCGGCGGCGGTGGCG
>CAZANT010000067.1:7089-10250 GCA_964486575.1 uncultured Burkholderiaceae bacterium
GGCGGTGGCGTGGCCGGAATCAGCACCGGCGGTACCGGCTCGTTTTCCAGCGGTGCGGTGCGCGGCTTTGGTTCCATCATCGTCAACGGTGTTCGCTACGACGACAGCCGAGCCAGCGTTTTCGGCGACGACGGCGTGACCGTTGGCTCCGGCGCAGTGCGCCTGGGCATGGTGGTGGAGGTCAACGGGGGGGGCATCACCACCGACGCGGCAGGCGTGGCCAGTGCCACCGCCAACACCGTGGCCATCCGCAGCGAAATCAAGGGCCCGGTGAGCGCAATCAACGGCAATACGCTCACCATCTTGGGGCAGCAGATCCAGGTGACCGCAAGCACTGTGTTTGACGACAACGTGGGTGGGTTGGCAGCCATTCGGGTCAACGACGTGCTGGAGGTTTATGGCTTGTTCGTCAGCGCGGGTAACTACAACGCCACCCGCGTGGAACGCGTGACCGGGGTGAATGCCAACTTCAAGTTGCGTGGCGTGGTCTCCAACCTGAACGCCACCAACCGCACCTTCAACATCGGGACCGTTGCGGTGGGCTACAACGCGGTGACGCCGAGCTTCACCTTGCAAAATGGCCAGTTTGTGCGAGTAACCCTGTCGGTGGTACCTGGCGTCAATGGGGTGATCCAGGCAACGTCCATCACCAACTCGGCCACGCTGGCCGCCGCGGGGTCCAACGGGTTGGAGGCCGAGGTCGAGGGCTACGTGACCGCCTTCACCAGTGCCACCAGCTTCAGTGTGAATGGGGTGCCGGTGGATGCGCGCAACGCCACCCGTGCACCCGTCACCGGGCTGGTACTCGGCGCAGAAGTAGAGGTCAGCGGCACATTGCAAAACGGTGTGCTGGTGGCCCGCGAGGTAAAACTCGACAGCGCATCCGAGAACGAACGTTTCGAGGTCAAGGGCGCGATGTCGCTCCTCAACACCCAGGCCCGGACGTTTGTGGTGCGTGGTGTGACGGTCAGCTACGCCAGCGCGACGTTCACAAGGGGGTCCGCCGCCGCCTTGGCCAACGGTCAGACCATTGAGGCCAAGGGTGTCCTCGGCACCGACCGCGTCACGTTGGTCGCCAGCGAGGTCAAAATCGACAACTGAAACCAGGCTTGATCCCGTTCCGGTCACACGCAGGCTCCACCGCGTAAAGTGGGGGTCGAGACACCGACAGGAATGAACATGCTTGAATTCGAACTGCCCGACATGAGCTGCGGCCACTGTGTGCGCGCGGTCACCGAAGCGCTGAAGAAAATCGACCCGGCCGCCACCGTGGTGGCGGACCTGCCCCATAAAACCGTGCAGGTAACCAGCGCACTGCCCCGACCCGATCTCGTCGCGGCATTGACCGAAGCCGGTTACCCGCCGGTCTGATCCAGCGCCGTGACGACCCGTGCGGCGAGGGTCGGCGCATGGCTGAAGACCATGTGGTGGCCCGCGTCCAGCGTTTCCAGCCTCGCGTTTGCCGCGCCAGTAATCCCGGCCTTTACCGGTGCGCAAGGGGCTGCTTCGTCCTGCAGACCTTGGATGAACAGGGTGGGGCCGGCATATGCGTTCAGCCAGGCCGCGGGGGCGGACTCAATGATCAGGTGCTGCATCGTTCGCGAATACGACAGCCAGTTGTGCCGAAGTACGTCCCGCGCCACCGGGGCAGGTACGTTGCGCAGCAGGTGAGGCATCAAAGGCATCAGCCAAGGTCGCAAGCGGCACATGGCGGTGCAGGCCAGGTGCGCCAGCGGCGTCTCCAGCGCCAGCCAGCGGTTAAACAGCGACTGCTCGCCGATCCGGCGCCGGGCTTCGCCCGGGTTGGCGTACCAGGGCAGGGCCAGCAACACCAGCCCACCGACCGCCTGCGGGAAGCGTGCGGCATAAGCCAGCGCAAGCAAGGCTCCCATTGAGTGGCCCACCAAGTGCACGTGTGTGATGCCCATGCCCGTCAGCGTCTCATGGAGCGCCAGCAGGTGGTCGTCCAGGGTGTAGGCGATGGCGGGCTTGGGTGACTGGCCAAAGCCAAGCAGGTCCACCAGCACCACCCGCCGCACGGTCGCCAATGCCCGAAACGGGGACAGCCAGGACGCCGTGGAGCCCGCCAGACCGTGCAGGAACACCACCGCTTGGGACGCGTTGGCTGGTCCCATCGATTCAGTGTGCAGGGTGAGGTTCTGGTGTGGCATTGGTCAAGGAGTGAGGCCGCCGCTCACTTGCCTGTGGGCTGGAGGTCTCTGGCCATGAACGCGCCGCCAGCGCTTCGCTCGACTTTGAATCGCACTTTGTCCCCGGGCTTGACCGCATCCAGTTCATCCGAATTGGACACTTGGAACACCATGGTCATGCCGGGCATGTCAAGGTGTTTGATCTCACCATGGCGGATAGTGATTTTGCTGGCACTTTTATCGACCTTGCGAACCTCCCCGTCGGTGAGATCAGGTGCTGGGGTTTGGGCTGCCGCAGACAGTGCGAGTGTGGCTCCTGCGAGGAGTGTGACGAAGCTACGATGCATGGCGTAGTCCTTTCAGAAGTAGCTTTGGAAGACACGGGCGTTGCCGTTTTTGAGGACCAGCAAAACTCGGTAGTGTTCAGTGTGGTTGCCATAGGCTGGGCCGTCCATACCTGGTGAGCCGATGGGCATGCCCGGAACCGCCAAACCAATTGCTTGAGGCTTTTCCTTCAGCAGTCGCTGTGCGTCCTTGGCGGGTACATGGCCTTCCAGGACGTAACCCTGTACCAGCCCAGTGTGGCAGGAGCCGAACTGGGCAGGCATACCCAAACGTTCTCGGACAGCCGTGTTTCCGGTGTTATAGGCTTTCACCCGAAACCCGTGGCTTTCCAAGTGGGTGATCCAGTCTTGGCAACAGCCGCAGTTCGGGTCTTTCCAGACCTCCACCAGGGGTTGGGTGGATTTGCTGGACCAAGCGATTGCCGGCAGCGTCAGTGCAGACAACAGAATATGACGGCGGGACAAAGGGCGGTGTGACATGGTTCAGCCTCCAGAAGCGACATTGATCTTGCCCACCATGCCCGCTTGGTAATGGCCGGCAATCAGACAGGCAAATTCGAAATTGCCGGGTCGATTGAAGGTCCAGACGATTTCGCCGGTCTTTCCTGAAGCCACATGGGACATGTAGGGCTCGTCGTGTTCCATGGTTGGAAACTTGACCATCATG
>CAZANT010000068.1:0-10028 GCA_964486575.1 uncultured Burkholderiaceae bacterium
CGTGCCACACCTTGTGCGAGAAGTGCGTGTCGGTGGTGACGATGTAGACCTCGGTGCCGGCCTTCTGGAACTCGGCGTAGTTGTCGGCCGCGTCTTCAATTTCCGTTGGGCAGTTGAAGGTGAAGGCGGCGGGCATGAAGATCAGCACGGACCAATGGCCCTTCAGTGTCTGGTCGCTGACTTCAACGAACTTGCCGTTGTGGAAGGCCTGGGTCTTGAACGGTTGGACTTGGGTGTTGATAAGGGACATGGTGATTTCTCTTTTTGGTTGATTGACAGGGCTGGACGCTGAGCGTTCAGGGTTTGTACTGTACGGGTTAACACCCGACATCTCAACGCAATTGAAACAATCGGGTCGATAGGGCTTGCCAATGACGAGGCGCGGTCGGCGTGCTGGCCTACAGCCAGAAACGGTGGCGCGGCGCATACTGGGTTGGCCCTTTCCATCCCCCACCGCCTTGCTGACCGCAGCCGGGTTTTCACCATGATCCGCATTGAACTGCAGTTGGGGTTGAACTACCAAGTGGACGCCTACGGCGCCGACTTCATTTTCAACATCCACGTTGCCCACACCCCCCACCAGAGCCTCGCTGCGGAGTCCTTGGTCATCAACCAAGCCGTTCCCACCCGAGTGGAAACCGACCCGGCCACCGGCAACCGCTATCTGCGGTTGCGCGCGCTGCCGGGCGACCTGTTGCTGTCTTACGCCGCCACGGTAGACATCACCCACCACGAGGCGGACCCGGCCGAACTGACGGAGGTGCCGGTCAGCCAGCTGCCGCCCGAGGTGCTGAGCTACATCTACCCCAGCCGCTACTGCCAGTCCGACCGGTTGCTCCGGCTGGCGTCTGACGAATTTGGCCAATTGCCGCCGGGCCATGCCCGGGTCACGGCAATCTGCCAGTGGGTGCAGCGCCGGGTACGCTTCACCTCCAACACCTCCAACTCCAGCACCTCGGCGGTGGACACATTGGTCGAACGTGTTGGCATCTGCCGCGACTTTGCGCACCTGATGATTGCGCTGTGTCGCGCGGTCAATATCCCCGCCCGATTCACTACTGGGACGGACTACGGTGCCGATCCTGCCCTCGGCCCGACCGACTTCCACGCCTACGTTGAGGTCTACCTGAGCCACCGTTGGTACATCTTTGACCCTTCAGGCACCGCGATCCCCATGGGGTTGATGCGGTTTGGCACCGGCCGGGACGCGGCCGATGTCGCCTTTGCCACCATCTTTGGCGGGGTGCAGGCCCACGCGCCGCTGCTGCAAACCCACGCGGTGGACGACGTCAGGCGCTGCATGGTGCTTCCCCAGCACAGTGCCCGGGCTCTGTCCACCCACGGCGGGACGCCGGTGAACTGAGGCCACGTCCTACCGCGCAACGCGGTGCATCCCTTCGGGGACCAGGCGGCGCGTGACCTAAGCTGGGGTTTTGCCTCCAAGGACAGCCATGCCACGCGCCCCTGACCGTTTCATCGCCCGCGGCTGTGGCGCCGCCAGTCTGGCCGCGCTGGCCTTGCTGGGCGCCTGCAGCCAGCCCGCCAGGCTGCAGGTCGCTGACGGAACCGGCCCCACGCCCCAACTGCCAACGCCTGCCACCGCCCTGATTCCCACGGTGAACGTCGCCAAGGCCATTGGCTGGCCGGCCGGCGCCTTGCCCACCGCGGCCCCCGGCACCCGCGTCAATGCCTTCGCCAGCCAGCTCGACCATCCACGCTGGCTGTATGTGCTGCCCAACAACGACGTGCTGGTGGCCGAATCCAACGCCCCACCCAAGCCCGACGACGGCAAAGGACTCAAGGGCTGGGCGATGACGTTCTTCATGAAGCGGGCCGGCGCCGTCACAACCAGCGCCAACCGCATCACCCTGCTGCGCGACACCGATGGCGACGGTGTGGCCGACCTGCGCGTCCCCTTCATTGAGGGCCTGAATTCCCCCTTCGGCATGGTGCTGGTTGGCAACGACCTGTACGTGGCCAATACCGACGGCCTGGTGCGCTATGCCTACCGCAGCGGCCAAACCACAGCCGACGGCCCGCCCACGCTGCTCACCGCGCTGCCCGGCGGGCCAATCAACCACCACTGGACCAAAAATGTGGTGGCAAGCGCTGACGGAAACCAGCTCTACGTCAGCATCGGCTCCAACAGCAACGTGGCCGAACGTGGCATGGCCGCCGAGGCCGAGCGCGCCGCGATCTGGGAGGTCGACCGCCAGACTGGCAGCCACCGCGTGTTCGCCTCCGGCCTGCGCAACCCGGTCGGCATGGCCTGGGAGCCGGTGGCCGGCCGCCTGTGGACGGTGGTGAACGAGCGCGACGAACTCGGCAGCGACTTGGTGCCCGACTACCTCACCTCGGTTCAGGATGGCGGCTTTTACGGCTGGCCCTACAGCTACTTTGGCCAACACGTGGACACGCGCGTCAAGCCGCCACAGCCCGAACTGGTCGCCCGGGCGCTGGTGCCCGACTACGCCCTGGGCCCACACACCGCGTCGCTCGGTTTGGCGAATGCGACCGGCAACCGGCTGCCCGAGGCCTTTGCCCGCGGCATGTTCATCGGCCAGCACGGCTCTTGGAACCGCGAGCCACGCAGCGGCTACAAGGTGGTGTTTGTACCGTTCGACGGCGCCAAGCCCAGCGGCCTGCCGCTGGACGTGTTGACCGGCTTTCTGAACGCGCAGGGTCAGGCCATGGGCCGACCGGTGGGCGTGGCGGTCGACCGGCAAGGCGCGCTGCTGGTGGCAGACGACGTAGGCAACGTCATCTGGCGAGTCAGTGCTCGCTAAGTTACTACAAAAAATGTAGCTGCGTCACCAGTTTTTACAGGGGCTTGAGGCCGCTTTGACCTGAAATTGCCCGCAGGACGGTCCCAAGGGCCCGCTGCAGGCCCCAACAGGCGCAAACCCGCACCAGCGCGGCGGGGTGCTTCCCTTATAGTCGGTGCCACCATGAGCACTGCACACATCCAGCACCACATCGGCGGGCGCGTTAGCGCCGCCTCGTCCACCCGTTTCCAGGACGTTTTCAACCCCGCCACTGGCGCTGTCACGGGTCGGGTGGCTCTGGCCAACGCCGCCGACGTGGGCCAAGCCGTGGCCGCCGCCCAGCGGGCCTTCCCAGCCTGGGCCGACACGCCGCCCATTCGCCGCGCGCGGGTAATGTTCAAGTTCTTGGAATTGCTCAACGCCCGCAAGGACGACCTGGCCCGCATGATCACCGCGGAGCACGGCAAGGTGTTCACCGACGCGCAGGGCGAGGTCGCGCGCGGCATTGACATCGTCGAATTCGCCTGCGGCATCCCCCAGTTGCTCAAGGGCGACTTCACCGACCAGGTCTCCACCGGCATGGACAACTGGACGCTGCGCCAGCCACTGGGGGTGGTGGCCGGCATCACGCCGTTCAACTTTCCGGTCATGGTCCCGATGTGGATGTTCCCGGTGGCCATCGCTGCGGGCAACACCTTCGTGCTCAAACCCAGCCCGATCGACCCGAGCCCCAGCCTGTTCATCGCCGACCTGCTCAAGCAAGCCGGCCTGCCCGACGGCGTGTTCAACGTGGTGCAGGGCGACAAAGAGGCGGTCGACGCGCTGCTGGTGCACCCCGATGTGAAGGCGGTGAGCTTTGTCGGCTCCACCCCGATCGCCAACTACATTTATGAAACCGGCGCCCACCACGGCAAGCGGGTGCAGGCCCTGGGCGGTGCCAAGAACCACATGGTGGTGATGCCCGACGCCGACATCGAGCAATCGGTGGACGCGTTGATCGGCGCGGCTTACGGCTCGGCCGGCGAACGCTGCATGGCGATTTCGGTGGCGGTATTGGTGGGCGACGCGGCCGACAAAGTCATCCCGGCGCTGATCGAACGGACCAAGGCGCTCAAGGTGTTGAACGGCACCAACCTCGCGGCCGAGATGGGCCCCATCGTCACGTCCGTCGCGCACAGCCGCATCACCGGCTACATCGAACAGGGCGTGAAAGAGGGAGCGCGCTTGCTGGTGGATGGCCGGGGCTTCGACGGCGCCAAAGCCGGTGAAGGTTGCAAAGACGGCTTCTGGCTCGGCGGCACGCTGTTCGACCACGTCACGCCCGACATGCGAATTTACAAGGAAGAGATCTTTGGCCCCGTGCTGAGCTGCGTGCGCGTTCCCGACTTCGCCACCGCGGTGCAACTCATCAACGACCACGAGTTTGGCAACGGCGTGAGCTGCTTCACCCGCGACGGCAACGTGGCGCGCGAATTCGCCCGCCGCATTCAGGTGGGCATGGTCGGCATCAACGTGCCCATCCCGGTGCCCATGGCTTGGCACGGGTTTGGCGGTTGGAAGAAGAGCCTGTTTGGCGACATGCACGCTTACGGCGAAGAAGGCGTGCGCTTCTACACCAAACAAAAGAGCGTGATGCAGCGCTGGCCCGAGAGCATCGGCAAGGGCGCCGAATTCGTCATGCCCACGGCGAAATGAGCGCCAAGTCAGACGCCGAACTGGCTACCGCCCTGGCGGAAGAACAAACGTTCGACTACATCATCGTCGGCGGCGGCACCGCTGGCAGCCTGCTGGCCAATCGACTCAGCCACGGTGGCAAAAAGCGGGTGCTGATGATTGAAGCGGGCCGACGCGACGACTACCACTGGATCCACATTCCAGTGGGGTATCTGCATTGCATTGGCAACCCGCGCACCGACTGGCTGTACAACACCCAGCCCGAGCCGGGCCTGAACGGCCGCAGCCTGCGCTACCCGCGTGGCAAAACGCTGGGCGGCTGCTCCAGCATCAACGGCATGATTTACATGCGCGGTCAGGCGCGCGACTATGACCACTGGGCCCAGCTGACGGGCGACGACACCTGGCGCTGGGACAACGCGCTGGCCGCCTTCAAACTCCACGAAGACCACTACAAGCTTGACGGGGACCTGTCGCAAGTCAACGCCAATTTCAAGCGCTTCCACGGCCACCACAGCCAGCACAAGCAGTACAAGCTCGCGGTTCGCAAATGGGGCGGCGAATGGCGCGTGGAAAAGCAGCGCCTGCGCTGGGACATTCTGGACGCGTTCGCGCAGGCTGCCCAACAGGCCGGCATCCCCGCCACCGACGATTTCAACACCGGCAGCAACGAAGGCGTGGGTTACTTCGAGGTGAACCAGAAAGACGGATGGCGCTGGAACACCGCCAAGGCCTTCCTGCGGCCCACCTGTTACGGCCGTCCCAACTTTGAGCTGTGGACCATGGCCCAGGTCAACCGACTGGTGATCGAGCCGCACGACGACCCTACAGGGCAAACCCGCCAGCGCTGCACCGGCGTGGAGGTGTGGAGCGGCTACGAAATGACGGTGGCCACCGCCAAGTGCGAGGTGATTTTGTGCGCGGGTGCCATCGGCTCACCACACATCCTGCAACGCTCGGGCGTCGGCCCCGGCGAGTTGCTGCACCGGCATGGCATCCCGGTGTTGCAAGACCTGCCGGGCGTGGGCGCCAATCTGCAAGACCACCTGCAGATCCGTGCGGTGTTCAAGGTCAATGGGGTGAGCACGCTCAACACCCTGGCCAACAGCTGGTGGGGCAAAGCGAAGATCGGTCTGGAGTACGCGTTCAAGCGAACCGGCCCCATGAGCATGGCGCCGTCGCAACTGGGTGCTTTTACCCGCAGCGACCCGTCGCAGCCCTACCCCAACATCCAGTACCACGTCCAGCCCTTGAGCCTGGACGCGTTCGGTGAGCCACTGCACAACTTCCCGGCCTTCACCGCCAGCGTGTGCAACCTGAACCCAACCAGCCGGGGTACGGTCACATTGACCAGCCCACGCATGGAAGACGCGCCCGCGATTGCGCCCAACTACCTCAGCACGCCAGAAGACCGCCAGGTGGCCGCCGATTCGCTGCGCGTTACCCGCCGCATCGCGGCCCAACCGGCTCTGGCGCGTTACCAGCCGGAAGAATGGAAGCCTGGGGTTCAGTTTCAGACCGACGAAGAACTGGCCAAGCTGGCCGGCGACATCGCCACCACCATCTTCCACCCAGTGGGCACCACCAAAATGGGCCGGGCCGACGACCCGATGGCCGTGCTCGATTCCCGGCTGAAGGTGCGCGGCGTGGCAGGCCTGCGGGTGGTGGACGCCGGAGTGATGCCAACCATCACCAGCGGCAATACCAATTCGCCGGTGCTCATGGTGGCTGAAAAGGCGGCCGAATGGATCGCCGCCGACAACCCCTGAGCGGGGGTCGGTAACGCGTTCAGCGAATGCCGCCGACGTAGCGCGGGGCCGGTGGGTCGTCGTCCGGCGGGTCGCCGGGCAGGCGCGAATCAAAAAAACCGGAGTTGCGGCCAAAGCCGCTGGGCCGTGCTTCCTGCGGCGCAGCGGCTGGGCGTTCGCGAAGAGCCGCCGTCGCGCGTTCTACCAGGGGCGGGGTGCGAGTCGCCACCGGCACCGCCATCACCCGTTCCAGTTTGTCTGCCCATTCCGCCAACTCGGGCGCGTTGTCCTCTACCGCCTTCAGCCGGGCGAACCGCACGATCTCCGCCGCATACTCGGTGTTGGCGGCCATCCATTCAACGTCGGTCACGCGCCCGGTCTTGCGGCGCAGCACCACATGCAGATGGGCGGCCAGGGCAACACGTTCGGTGGTGGACATGGCGCGGCCTCAGTCTGCGATGCGCTCGCGGTGCAGCGAGATGTCGAGGCCCGTGCGCTCGGAGGCTTCGTCGACCCGCAGGCTCACCAGCAGGGACGTGACCCACAGCAACACACCGGTCATGATCGCGCTGTACGCCACCACCGCGCCGACGCCAATCGCCTGCGTCACGATGTTGCCCTCGACGCCGGAGATCGCTTTGCTGGCAAAAACGCCAGTCAGCAGCGAACCCACAATGCCGCCCACGCCGTGCACACCGAAAACGTCCAGCGAGTCGTCGGCCTTGAGCAGCCGCTTCAGGCCGGTCGCGCCCCAGTAGCAAACCACCCCGGCAATGCCACCAATCAGCAGTGCGCTGGACGGCGTGACAAAACCTGCGGCCGGCGTAATGGCCACCAGCCCCGCAACCAGCCCGGAGCACAGCCCCAGCAGCGACGGCCGGCGTCGCACCACCCACTCGCCCAGCATCCAACCCATCGCACCCGTGGCGGCCGCCAGGTGGGTGACCAGCATCGCCAGACCGGCCCGACCGTCAGACGCGACCGCCGAACCGGCGTTGAAGCCAAACCAGCCAACCCACAGCAGCCCGGCACCGGCCATGGTCAGGCCCAGGTTGAACGGCTCAAAGGGCTCGCGGCCATAGCCCTGCCGCGCGCCGAGCACCCAGGCACAGACCAGCCCCGACACACCGGCATTGACGTGCACCACCGAGCCACCGGCAAAGTCCAGCGCCCCCAGTTGCGCTAACCAGCCGCCCGGTTCCCAGACCCAGTGCGCCACCGGTGCGTACACGAACAGCGACCACAAGGCGACAAACCACAGCATGGCCGAGAAACGCATGCGCTCCACAATCGCACCCACCAGCAGCGCGGCGGTGATGATGGCAAAGGTGAGTTGGAACATCGCGTACACCGACTCCGGGATGTTGGGTGCGATGTGGCTGACTGCCACCAGCCCGGACTCTTTCAAGTAGTCAAAACCACTGAAGCCCATGCGTTGGGTGCCCCCCAGCCAGGGCGACCCGGGCGTAAAGGCCCAAGAATACGCCACCGCAAACCACAGCACGCTAACCAACCCGGCAATCGCCACCACCGAAGCCATGGTGTTGATCACGCTTTTTTTGCGCACCATACCCCCGTAAAACAGCGCGATGCCGGGAAGCGTCATCAGCAACACCAAGGCGGTGGAGGTCATCAACCAACCGGTGTCTGAGCCGTTCAGCGTGTCTTGCTTCACCAGGCCGGGCCGAGCCAGCGGCGCCGCGGGCGGGCTGGTCGGGGCAACGGCCACAGGCTCGGCAGGTGCCACGACAGCGGGTGCCGCCGGCGCAGCCTGTACCACCGCCGCACTGGCTGCGGCCGGTACCGACGCGGCAGGCAGTTCCGGGGCGGGCGTCTGCGCCCCAACCGGTGGCGCCCACAACGCCAGCGCCAGAACCCCGAAAGACACCACCCGGCAACCTGCCAGACCCAGGCGATGCAACCCGAATTGCCCAACAACTGTCTGCATGGAAAAGCCTCTGAATGTTGTTGGCGTGACCGTATGCACAAGTCATGCCATTGGTGTCGTTCTGCCCCGGAACCGAGGCAACTTCGGCAAGCGAGGCCCGGCGCGGGAAATCCCGGATGCACTGAGGCGGTGCAGCAGGCTACAGTCTGCCCACTGATGCAGGGCGTGCCCATGCAACATTGAGGAGCCGAGGAGACACCCCACAGAGCCACCACAACAACACAACCACCCGCCTCTGGGCTGCGTGGTCAATTTGCAAAGCACCGATTGTTCGGTGCTTTTTTTTGCCCGGCTGGCCGCGGTTGGGTTGTGGCTGACCACAAGGGTACCGCCACGAGCGGGTGCGACAATCGCCACATGGATTTGCTGATCGTCTCCCTGGCCTCGCTGTTTGCAGGCTTTGTGGACGCGATGGTCGGCGGCGGTGGGCTGATTCTGGTGCCTGCCCTGTTCGCCACCTTCCCCAACACCCACCCGGCCACGCTGTTCGGCGTCAACAAAGGCGCCTCAGTGTGGGGCACCGGCATGGCAACCTGGCAGTACAGCCGGCGAGTGGACATGCGCTGGGCCGCCCTGCTGCCTGCCGCGCTGGCAGGCCTGACCGGCTCCTTCGGCGGTGCCTGGCTGGTCACGGTGGTGTCGCCCGACTTTTTGCGCCGCCTGCTGCCGCTGGTGCTGCTGGGTGTATTGGCCTACACCTTGGTTAAAAAGGACATGGGCCGGGTGCACGCCCCACGATACACGGGGCGGAAAGAAACCCTGGTGGCCTGTGCGATCGGCGGCGTGATCGGCTTTTACGACGGCTTTTTCGGTCCGGGCACTGGCAGCTTTTTTGTTTTTCTGTTCGTGCGCTGGCTGGGCTACGACTTCCTCAACGCCTCGGCTTCAGCCAAGCTGCTGAACACTGCCACCAACATCGCAGCGATTGCGCTGTTTGCCTGGAAAGGCCATATTTGGTGGCACTTTGTGCTGGTCATGGCCGTGGCCAACGTGCTGGGCAGTTTGCTGGGCACCCACATGGCGCTCAAACACGGGGCGGGTTTTGTGCGCGGGGTGTTTGTGTTGGTCGTCAGCGCGTTGATTGTGAAAACCAGCTACGACGCGTTCCTGCGCTGAGGCCGCCGCTTCACTGTGGCGGCGCAGGCGGCCAGGGCATGTCGGCAGCCACCCGGGGCTGGCCAATCGGTGCGGCGGCCTTGCCCAGCCGCACGGCGGCCATGTCCTCGTCACTTGGGTACTGGCCCATGACCCAATAGTCAAACACCCGCCGCGCGATGGGGGCGGCATGTTCGGCGCCGAAACCGGCGTTCTCAACCACCACCGCCACCGCGATCGTGGGTTTGTCGGCCGGGGCGAAGGCCATGTACAGCGCATGGTCGCGCTGGTGTTCTTCGAGCTTTCGGGCATCGTACTTGTCTTTCTGGCCGATGGTCACCGCCTGCGCGGTGCCGGTCTTGCCGCCGCTCAGGTATCCCGCGCCGGCAAACACCCGCGTCGAAGTGCCTTCCTGGGTTACGCCCACCAGCGCTTGCCGGATCACTTCGACGTTCTGCGGTTTGAAGCCCAGGTTTTCTGGTTCTGGCGGCAGGACCTTGACTTCGGAACGGTCGCCGTGCGCGGGCTGGGTGCCCAGCACCAGACGCGGCCTGTACTTGACTCCACCGTTGGCCAGCACCGCCGTGGCCTGGGCCAGTTGCAGCATGGTGAAGGTGTTGTAGCCCTGGCCAATGCCAAGCGAGATGGTTTCGCCGGCAAACCATTTCTTCTGTTCGGGCCGCTTGTAAACGCGGCGCTTCCATTCCTGATTGGGCAATACGCCCCGCACCTCGCCATTGATATCGATGCCAGTGATCTGGCCAAAACCGAGGGGCTTCATGAAGTCGTGCATCGCGT
>CAZANT010000069.1:0-10014 GCA_964486575.1 uncultured Burkholderiaceae bacterium
GCCTGGTTGCGCTGCGAACCCAAGGCGCCAATGTAGAAGGCCTGCGACTGCAGCGCCACATACAGGCCGGGGTCGTCCAGCGCGGGCTCGTGGCTCAGCGCCAGCACAGCGGTGTGCTGGTCGGGCGCGGCGGCGGCCACGGCCACATCGGGCGTGCCGGGCAAGCGGGTGATGCCGGGGCCGTCGCGCTCGGGACCGTAGCCGGGGCGCGGGTCGCAGACCAGCACCTCCATGTCGAGCTGGCGTGCGATGCCCGCCACCGCCTGACCGAGCTGGCTGGCACCGATCAGCACCACCCGCCAGCGCGGCCCCAGGCAATGGGTCAACGTCAGCCCATCGAAGCTGAAGCGCTCGGTGCATACGGCCTCGCCCTCGTGCAGCTGAACCGTACCGTTGGCCAGGGTCAGCGTGCGCGCCACTTTCTGGTGGGCTTCGGTACGCCCCAGCAGTTCGGCGATCCAAGCGGTGTCGGTCACTGGTTCCTGCACCAGGCGCAGGTTGCCCCCACACGGCAGGCCCTGGCGCTCGGCCTCTTCCTGGGTCAGCGCATGAATGATTTCTGAGGGCAGGTCGCCACGCGCTTCGAGCTGCAAGGCCGCGCGGGTGCGTGCGATCAAATCGTCCTCGGCGTAGCCACCGGCACCCGAGCCACTGAACTCGCCATCGCCCCGAAACGCCAACAATGCGCCCGGCGGCCGGGGCGAGGTGCCCCAGGTTTCCAGCAGCGTGACCAGCGTGACCGGGTGACCCTGTTGTCTCCAGGCGAGTGCGTCGGCCAGCACCCGTAAATCAAGGTTTTCCATGCCGCTTTATACCGTACCGCCTCCGGCGGCCGGGACGGCTGCCTATACTCATTCGCATGAACATTGCCGACCTGCGAAAAAGCTACGAACGCGCCGAACTCAACGAATCCGCCTCGGAGGCCGACCCTCTGAAGCAGTTCGACCGCTGGTTGAACGAAGCCATCGAAGGTCAGTTGCCCGAACCCAACGCCATGACACTGGCCACCGTGGGGTCTGACCTGCGCCCCAGTACCCGGATAGTCCTTATCAAAGGCTACGACGAGCGCGGCATCGTCTGGTACACCAACTACAACAGCCGCAAAGGGCTGGAGCTGGCGGGCAACCCCTACGCCGCGCTGCAGTTCCACTGGGTGGAACTGGAACGGGTGGTGCGCATCGAAGGGGTGGTCAGCAAGATCAGCGACGAGGAAAGCGACGCCTACTTCCACAGCCGACCGCTCGATTCGCGCATCGGCGCCTGGGCCAGCCCCCAGAGCGAGGTGATTTCCGACCGCAGCGTGCTGCTGACCAATGCCGCCAAGTACGGCGCCAGGTTTCTCTTGCAGCCGCCGCGCCCACCACACTGGGGCGGCTACCGGCTGCAGCCCGACAACTGGCAGTTCTGGCAAGGCCGCAAAAGCCGCCTGCACGACCGGCTGCGTTACCGCCTCGAAGCCAATGGGCAGTGGCTGCGGGAGCGCCTCGCGCCCTAGCCGACGCTCAGGCGGTGACCTTCAGCCCCACGATGCCGCTGACGATCAGCGCGACGCAAGCCAGCCGCGCGGCCGTGGCCGGCTCAGCAAACAGCACAATGCCAAGAACGACGGTGCCCACCGCGCCAATGCCGGTCCAGACCGCATAGGCCGTGCCCACCGGCAGCGTGCGCATGGCCACGCCCAGCAGGGCCACGCTCAGCACCATCGCGGTCACGGTGCCCACCGTCGGCCACAGCCGGGTGAAGCCCTCGGTGTACTTGAGGCCAATGGCCCAGCCCACCTCCAGCAACCCCGCGATGAACAGCAACACCCACGCCATGCTCAGCCTCCTGTGAAGTTCGGGAATGCAGCCAGCAGCGCCATCACCGCCGACACCGTCAACAAGCCCAGCAGGCTGGACACCGCCACGCTGGCGGTTACCAACTCTTCCGCGACCCGGTAGCGCTGGGAAAAAAGAAACACGTTGGCGCCGATCGGCAAGGCGGCGGTGACCACCATCACCAGCATCGTCAGGCCCGACAGCCCCAGCCCCCAGGCAATCAGCGCCAGCAACACCGGGTGCACCATGTTTTTCACCAGGGACAACGCCAGCGCGCCCTTCAGGTGCGGGCCAATCGCGGTGCTGGCCAGGGTCACGCCCACCAGCACCAGCGCCAAAGGGCTGAAGGCGTTGCCCAGCAACTGAAGCGGTTTGTCCACCACCGCTGGCACGGTGAGTCCCGTCTGTGCGAACAGCAGCCCGGCAATGATAGGCAGCGGCACCGGGTGCACCACGGCGCTGCGGGCGGCGCGCGCCACGGTGAGCGCAATGTGGCGCAGCCCGGTTTGGCCTCCCACGGCGTTTTCGCGCGCCACGGCAAATTCCAGCACCAGCGTGGCCAGGGTCAGCAGCACCAGCGCATGAACCGACACCAGGGTGAACAGCACCACCAGCCCGGCCTCGCCATAGGCCAGGCCCACCAGCGGCACGCCAATCATGAGGGTGTTGCTGAAGGTGCTGGCCAGGGCCAGCACTGCCGCACGGCGGTTGAAGCCACGCAAGGCCAAGATGGTGGCAAAAATCAGTCCGGCGGCGACAAAATAAATGCCCACCGGCCGAAAGTCCAACTGCTCCAGGTGCACCGTGCTCATGGTGCGGAACAGCAGCGCCGGGGTGAGCACCAGGAAAACCAGGTTGGACAGGTCTTTGACCGCACTGGCCTTGATGAAACCCAGCCGCCCTGAGATGAACCCGATGGCGATCAAAAAAACAACCGGGATCAGCGCGTCGACAACGGGTTGGAACATCGCCCAATGCTAACTGCTGATGCCGGTTTGGTCGCTCAGAAATAAGCCTGCACCCCGACCTTAAGCCCCCGCCCAGCCAGTGGCGACTTGCCCGGTGCGGTCTGGGTGAGGATGGACGTGGCGCTGTAGGCGAGGCGGTCGGTCAGGTTGTCCAACCGGGCAAACAGCCGCAGATTGGACGGTCCCGCCTTGACTTTGTAAGTCACCGCCGCGTTGAACAGCGTGTAGCCCGGCGTGGCCTGCTCCCCGGGGGGCACTTGGTCTTGGCCAGCTGCGCGTGTCACGCCCACCCTGCCGCTCCAAGGGCCGCTGGCCACCACCAGCGCGGCACCTACGCGGGCCGGGGCGATGCGCGGCAGTGCTTGGCCGGTGGCGCGGTTGTTGGCGCGCACCAGGTCGCCGGTGACTTCCAGGTCCACGGTGGACGTGCTTTGAAGCAGGCGCACGCTGCCACTCGCCTCCAGCCCACGGAACCGAGCTGGCACGCCTTGGTAGACGAATTCGGGGAAAGCATCGGACCCGGTGGGGTTGAGTTCGCCCTCCTCGCTGCGCAGGTTGCCGGTGGACTCGAGGGCAATGAAGTTCCTGAACCGGTTGGCGAATACATTCACCGCGAAGCGGTTCGGGCCCGACTTCCAGGCTACGCCCACGTCCAGGTTGGTGGACTTTTCTTTGCGCAGCGCACTGTCGCCCAGTTCGTAGGCCGCGGTGGCGATGTGCGGGCCGTTGGCGAACAGCTCATAGTCTTTGGGCGCCCGCTCGGTAGAGGCCAGGTTGGCGGTGAAGTCCCACTGCGGCGAGAGCTTGACCAGCGCGCCCAGCGCCAGGCTGCGCGGGTTGAAGCTGCGGCCACCCACCTCAAACCGGTCCACGTCCGGGTTGCCCAGAGACGCCACCCGCACCGACTCCAGCCGCCCGCCCAGACTGAGCCTGCCCCAGCCGGTGGTGAGTTCTTCGTAAGCGAACAGGGCGCGCTGGCGGGTGCGGGAAAACGGCGCAAAGGCTTCGGCACCGTCGGCGCCAAAGCGGTTGCGGTCGAGCTGCAAACCCACCACACCGTTGAGCGACCCCCACGGGGTTTGCCGCGCCTCAATCCGCAGGTCGTTGCCGTTGTTGGTGAACAGCGTGCCGGCGTCTGGGCCTTCAAATTCGGTATGCCGGTAGGCGGTGTGGCTGCCCTGCACTTTCACCGACTGGAACGGTCCTCGCAGGCCGCGCCACTCGCCTTCCAGCGCGGTGCGGCGGCTTTTCAGGTCGATGGTCACCTCGTCTTCGGCCACGGTGCCATAGACGCTGTTGAAACTGCTGGTAGACACTCCAAGGTAGCCTTTGTCAAACAAAAGCGTACCGCCCGCGGCCAGACCGTCGCTCTCGCTTTCGGAGTTGCAGATGCGGCGCGCCGGCGTGGCGGAGCCGGGCTTGCTGCATTCAAGCTCAACCGGCACACGGGTGTCGTCGGTACGGCGCTTGAAGGCATCGATGTGCAGGTTGAACTTGTCGGTGCCGGTTTCCAGCAACGCACTGCCGCCACGTTCGCGCTCGGCCCCGCCGTAACGCAGCGCGGCGCGGCCGGTGACGCCGCCGTTGGCATCGAACAGCGGATCGCCATGGATGCGGTGGTCGATCAAATTCACCACGCCGCCCACCGCGCTGCCACCGTACTGCAGCGCGCCGGGTCCACGAAGCACCTCCACCCGCTCCACCACCAGCGGGTCCACCGGCACCGCATGGTCAAAGCTCAGGCCCGAGGCGTCGATGCTGGCGCCGCTGTTTTGCAGGATGCGGATGCGGTCGCCGTCCAGCCCGCGGACGATGGGCCGGCTGGCGTTGGGGCCAAAGTAAGTGCTGGCCACGCCGGGCAAGCCGTCCAGCGTTTCACCCAGGGTGCTTTTTTGTCGCAGCAGCAGCGCGTCGCCGCTGAGCTGGGTGGCGGGCACGATCAGCTCGGTGCTGCCGAGAGGGTTGCCGGTGATGGTGACTTCAGACAGGGCCGCGCCGCTTTGGGCCAGCGCGGGGCTGATTTGGGCCAGCGCCGGGGCGCAGGCGGCCGAGAACACAGCAGCGCCCAGGACGCTGCGGGAGAAAAAGGGGTTCATGAACAATTCCGTTGAATCAAAGACAGCACCGCACGCGCTGGCACAGCGGCCAGCGCACACGGCGGACTACAAGAGATTCAGCGGAAGTTGGGCGGGCCGCGCGCGTCGAACAGCGCGGCCCAGCGGGCGGTGACTTCGCCCGTGAAGCGGTGCAGCGCCCAGCTGCTCAGCAGCGCCGGCAAGGCCAGCGTTGGGAGCGTGGGCAAGGCGTCGCAATGGCCGGAAGCATCCAGCAGGCGGCAGTCGCTGCCGGGGATGTGGCCGTCGACCAGCGCAGCCAGCAGGTCGACCAGGGGGGTGTGGTCGTGGGCATGTGCAGTGTCGTGCGCGTGGTCATGGCCGTGGCTGTGGTCATGTGCACGGTCGTGCGCCGCATGGAGCCCCGGCGCATGCACCACGCCGTGCACCTGCGCGTAGCCCTGCCAGAGCACCAGGCTCAGCGCCCAGGCGAGCCACAGCGCGAGCGTGGGCAGGCGCGGTGTGTGGGGCTGCGGGCGAAGGTGCATGGGGTCGCGATGTGACCTGTTCAGGTGCGGTCAGCGGGCCGAGACCGCGTTGGTGATGCGGTAGTACAGGCCTTGCGGGTCGTCGGCCAGCACGGCAAAGTCGCCCTCCACCACCACCGGCTCAAGCGTGTAGCGGACCGGGGTCTTGGTGCGCACCTCGACCATGCTCTCCGGCCCGCCGGGCAGGCAGAACGAGCAGCTCAGTGGCACCGAGGTGAGCAAAAAGTGGCGCTGTTTCTCGCCCGGCTCCAGCGGCATCATGAAGCCCTGCACCCGCTGCGCTTTGCGGTCGAGCGCCAGCACCGGCGGCGTGAATTCAGGCAGGATGCGGTTTTTCACCACCTTGGTTTTCACTGCGGTCAGGGTGGACCAGGGCACCACGTCGGCCCGCTCGGGCAGAGGCGCAAACGGGCTGTTGGGGCTGTGCACGCCAGGGCCAGTGCCGGCGATGCCGTCGATGCTGCCCAGCGGGGGAGAGACCACGTTGGCCGCCGGGGCGCTGCTCGCACCCAAAGGCAAGGTGGAAGGCTTGACGCTTTTCACCGCTGCGGGCGGCACGGGCGGACTCAGCTGGGCCAGCGCCGGGCCAGCAGACGCAAGGGCCAGAGCCAGGGCCAATAACGGTGCCAGGGTGCGGCGTGTCACTGGTGTCATCAAGGTCTCCCAGAGTTCAGTGTTCGTGGCGCATGCCGCAGTACTTGCCAATGCCCAGGCCTTTGCAGGCGGCCTGCAGTTGTTTGCCGCAGTCGTCGTGCTTTTTGCCCGAAGCCAGGCACTGGGCGGCGGCCTCGTGCGCAGCGGCCATGGCGCGGTGGCGCTCAATGTCTTTTTGGGTGGCTGCATCCAGCGCAGCCCAAGCTGTCGACGCTCCCAAAAGCAGAGCAAACAGTGTCGTTTTCATTAGGGCTAGGCGTTGATATGGCATAAAAATCTCTCCAAAAAAACAAAAATCGGCGTTGTGCTGCCTAGGCCGGGTTCAGCAGCTCAGCCACATCCAGCCGGTAGGCCTGCCACGCGGGCAGCAGCGCGGCTAAAACCGCCACGCCCAGCGCCAGCGCGGGCACCCACAACTCCTCGGCCACCCAGAGCGCACCGGTCAGGCCCATGGCTTGGTCGGCCGGTAGCCACCAGCCTAGCAGGCTTGTCAAGCCATGGCCCAAAGCCAGGCCCAATGCGGTGGCCAGCACGGCCAGCCAAGTAGCCTCGGCCAGCAGCAGCGCGGCCATGCGGCGCGGTGGAGCGCCCAGCATGCGCAGCATGGCGAGGTCGGTCCGGCGTTCGCGCACCGCGTGCCACAACGCAATGAAGGTGCTGAGCGCAGCCACCGCCAGCAACACCAGACCAAAGCCGCGCAGCACCTCGCTGCCCACACCCACCAGCCGGAGCAAGCGGGTAATTTCCAGCGCCGGTGCAGCCGCCTGCATGGGCGTGGTGGTGTTGACGAAACGCGGAAAGCTCACCGCCGCCAGCGGACTTTTGTAGCGGATCAGCGCCATCGTCACCTCGCGTTCGGCCGCCAGTGCAGCGCGGTCTTCGTCGTCCTGGGCCATGTCGCCCTCGTGCACCGCCCAGACGGATTCCAAACTCGTGAGCACCAAGCGGTCGAGCACGCAGCCGCAAGGTGCCAAGACGCCGCTCACGGTGTACGGCTGGTTGCCGTGCTGGTGGCCACCACCGCCCAGGCCGTGCGAACCCACAAACTGGTCGCCCACCTTCAAGGCCGGGACACCGTCTTTGGCCTGCGCCACCTGGGCACCCAACACCGCCTGCAGGGGCTCAGTCCAGAGCGCTCCCTGCGCCACGGTGGCGCCGTAGTGCAACACATAGGCCGAGGTGGTGCCCACAATGCGGTGGCCGCGCCAGCTGTCGCCCAGGCTGAGGGGAATGAGTTCGGCCACCTGCGGGTGGGTTTGCAAGGCCCGCATGTCGGCCAGTGACACGTTGCCGGGCGGCACGTCGAGGTGAAACACGCCCGACAAGATGAGTTGCAGCGGGCTGCCCTTGGCACCCACCACCACGTCAATGCCGGCCAAATCGCGCTCAAAGGCGCGGTCCACCTGCGCGCGGGTGAGCAGCACCACGGTGATGGAGGCCAGCGCCAGCGCGAGCAGCAGCACATTGAGCGCCGCCGCCAAGGGCCGGGCAGTCAGATATCGCCACGAAAGCGCTACGGTATTCATAGCTGTACTTCGAGCTTCCACTAGGGCTTGGTGCCAATTTTGCTTGGAATTGCCTCTGAAACCCGGCTAGGAGGCGTTGTTTCAAGCTGCAGCCGCGCCGCGCCGGGCACGGCAGACAGCACCCGCGCATCGTGCGTGGCCACCACCAGCGTGGCGCCGCAGCGCTGGGCGGTGGCCTGCAGCAGCGCCAGGCTGGCGGCGGCGGCGGTGTCGTCCAGGCTGGCGGTGGGTTCGTCGGCCAGCAGCACACGGGGGCGGCGCAGCACCGCGCGGGCCAGGGCCACCCGTTGTGCCTGTCCGCCCGACAGCGCGCGGGGGCGGCGCTTGGCCAGCGCAGACAAGTCCAGAGCGGCCAAGGTATCGGTGATGGCTTGGTGGTCTACTGGCTGCCCGGCGGCGTAGAAGACAAGTGCCAGGTTGTCTTGCACGGTCAATGCCTCGCTCAGGTGGAGCTTTTGCGGCACAAGGCCCAGCACGCTGGCGCGCCAGGCGTCGCGGGCGGCGGGGTTCAAAGCGGCAAGCGACTCACCGGCCACGGTCAGCTCGCCGCCAGTGGCGCTGCGCAAGCCGGCCACCAGCGCCAGCCAGGTGGACTTGCCACTGCCGGAGTTGCCGCGCAGCAGCAGCGTACCGCCCTGAGGGACAGACACATCGGGAAAGGTCAGCGCGGGGCCATTGGGGTAGCGGTAGGCCAGCGCTCGGGTAACGATCACAACCGGGCTGGGGTCAGGCCTTCACCCGGTCGGCAAAGGTCTTTTTGAACTTGGCGACCTTGGGACCGGCCACCGCCACGCAATAGCCCTGGTACGGGTTGCGCTCGAAGAAGTCTTGGTGGTAATCCTCGGCGGCGGTGTAGTTTTGCAGCGCGGTCACTTCGGTGGTGAGGGGGCGGCTGTAGACCTTGGCGGCTTCCAGGTCGCGCACAAAGGCCTCCACCTCGGCCAGTTGCGCGGGCGTGGTGGTGTAGATGCCGCTGCGGTACTGGGTACCTGTGTCGTTGCCCTGGCGGTTCAGCGTGGTGGGGTCGTGAATCAGGTAGAAGATCTCCAGGATTTCGCGCAACGTGATCTGGTCGGTGTCGTATTCCAGCTTCACCACCTCGTTGTGGCCGGTGGTGCCGCTGCACACCTGCTCATAGGTCGGGTTTTGCGTGTGGCCATTGGCATAGCCCGACTCCACGTCGGTAATGCCCCGCACTCGGACAAACACGGCCTCGGTGCACCAAAAGCAGCCGCCGCCGAGAATGATGGTTTCTGTTGTCATGTGAATGACCTCCGTTCAATACCCGCCTGATTACACTCGAAACACAAGACCGCCACCCGGCGCCAGGACACTCCAAGGACACCGCATGAAAGCCAAATTCAACTGGGAAGACCCGTTTTTGCTGGGGCAGCAGCTCTCTGAAGACGAACGCGCCATTGCAGAGGCCGCGCACACTTTTTGCCAGGAAAAACTGCAGACCCGCGTTTTGATGGCCGCGCGGCATGAAAAGTTCGACCGCGAGATCATGAACGAGGCCGGGGCCATGGGTTTCCTGGGCTCCACCATTGAAGGCTACGGCTGCGCCGGCCTGGGCTACGTGGCCTACGGCCTGATCGCCCGCGAGGTGGAGCGGGTGGACAGCGGCTACCGCAGCGCCATCAGCGTGCAAAGCTCACTCGTCATGCACCCCATCAACGCCTACGGCAGCGAGGCGCAGAAGCAAAAGTATTTGCCCAAGCTCGCCACCGGCGAATGGGTGGGTTGCTTTGGCCTGACCGAACCCAACCACGGCTCTGACCCCGGCAGCATGCTGACCCGCGCCAAACCGGTGGATGGTGGCTACCTGCTCAAGGGCAGCAAGATGTGGATCACCAACAGCCCGATTGCCGACATCTTTGTCGTCTGGGCCAAATTGGCGAACGAAGACGGCTCGGTGGGCGGGCAAGAGTGCATCCGCGGCTTTGTGCTGGAAAAAGGCATGAAAGGCCTGAGCGCCCCCAAGATCGAAGGCAAGATGAGCTTGCGCGCCAGCATCACCGGCGAAATTGTGATGGACGACGTGTTTGTGCCCGAGGCCAACCTGCTGCCCAACGTGGCCGGTCTGAAAGGCCCGTTTGGCTGCCTGAACAAAGCCCGTTACGGCATTGCCTGGGGCGCGCTGGGCGCGGCCGAGTTTTGCTGGCACGCCGCCCGCCAGTACACCCTGGACCGCATCCAGTTTGGCCGCCCGCTGGCGCAAACGCAGCTGATCCAGAAAAAACTGGCCGACATGCAGACCGAAATTGCGCTGGGCCTGCAAGGCTGCCTGCGCGTGGGCCGCCTGATGGACGAAGGCCAGGACCAGCCCGAGATGGTGAGCCTGATCAAACGCAACAGCTGCGGCAAAGCGCTGGACATTGCCCGCCTGGCCCGCGACATGCACGGCGGCAACGGCATCCACGACGAATACCACGTCATCCGCCACA
>CAZANT010000070.1:0-10001 GCA_964486575.1 uncultured Burkholderiaceae bacterium
TGGACATGCCCGAGTCGGTGCTGGTGCGCTTCAAGGGCAAGATGCAGCCCGGCGTCACCTTGCGTGACCTGGTCAACGCAATCCCGCTGTACGCCATCAAGGCCGGTTTGCTGACCGTCGCCAAGCAGGGCAAGAAGAATATCTTCTCCGGCCGCATTCTGGAAATCGAAGGCCTGCCGGACCTGAAGGTGGAGCAGGCCTTTGAGCTGAGTGACGCCTCGGCCGAGCGTTCTGCTGCCGGTTGCACGGTGCATCTGGACAA
Organism: uncultured Burkholderiaceae bacterium; assembly: GCA_964486575.1. Lineage (GTDB taxonomy): Bacteria > Pseudomonadota > Gammaproteobacteria > Burkholderiales > Burkholderiaceae_C > PCRC01. The sequence goes on from CAZANT010000070.1 coordinate 263, forward strand.
AGCGCCGATCATTGAGTACATCAACAGCAACATCACCATGCTGAAGTGGATGATCGCCACTGGCTACTCTGACGTGCGCACCATCAAGCGCCGCATCGCCGCGATGGAAGCCTGGCTGGCCGATCCCCAGTTGCTCAAGGCCGACGCCGACGCCGAGTACGCCGCGGTCATCGAGATCGACCTGGCCGACATCCACGAGCCCATCGTCGCCTGCCCGAATGACCCCGACGACGTCAAGACCCTGAGCGACGTGGCCGGCGCCAAGATCGACGAAGTCTTCATCGGCTCGTGCATGACCAACATCGGCCACTTCCGTGCTGCGTCCAAGCTGCTCGAAGGCAAGCGCGACATCCCGGTCAAGCTGTGGGTCGCCCCGCCGACCAAGATGGACGCCAAGCAACTGACTGAAGAAGGCCACTACGGCGTGCTCGGCTCGGCCGGTGCCCGCATGGAAATGCCAGGCTGCAGCTTGTGCATGGGTAACCAGGCCCAGGTGAAAGAAGGCGCCACCGTGTTCTCCACCAGCACCCGCAACTTCCCCAACCGCCTGGGCAAGAACAGCAACGTTTACCTCGGCTCGGCCGAATTGGCGTCCATCTGCTCCAAGCTCGGTCGCATCCCTACGCGCGAGGAGTACCTCGCCGACATGGGTGTGCTTACCGCGGGCAGCGACAAGATCTACCAGTACCTGAACTTTGACAAGGTGAAGGACTACACCGATCTGGCGGATCAGGTGTCTGCCTGAACGTCGAGTGGCCATTGAGGCTGTAGACTCACCGAGCAAAGCGGCCATCAGGCCGCTTTGTTGTTAAGGAAGACCGCATTTGCGGGTGGTCGCAACCATGAAAAAAGGGCCCGAAGGCCCTTGATTGATTCACCGCCCGAAGGCGTTGGCTCTGTCGGTCAGACTGGCAGCAAACCGGCGGGCAGCGGCAGGCCGCCGGTCGCGTCGGTCAGACCCGACAAAGGCAGCAGGTTGGTCAACACGCTGGCGTCGGGCAAGCTGTCGAAGCTTGGCACGCCTGGCAGTTCAGGCAAACCGCCCGAGGCGAGGCTCAGCAGGGAAGCGACCACAGACTCACCGGTCTCCAGCAGGGGAGCCAGCAGGTCCAACGAGGGCACGCCGCCGCTCAACAGGTCCGGAATGCTGTCCAGACCGGGCAAAGCTGGCAGTTCAGGCAGCAGGGCGGACTCGGCCTCGATGGACGCGGTGCCCACCGGTGGCAGCTCAGGCAGGCCGGGCAGAGCCGGCAGTTCTGGCAGGCCGCCAGAGGCCAGGTCCAGCAGGGACTGGAGCACCGAGGTACCGGTGGCCAGAAGTGGGGCGACCAGCTCGAGGCCAGGCAGCGCAGGGAGTTCTGGCAGGGCTGGCAAGTTGGGGGCGTCCATGGCACCGCTCAGGGCCAGTTCGCCAATTGGCGACTCGGCGCTGACGGAAAAGCCTGGCTCGGCGGGCAAGAAACCGGTCAGCAGGTCGGTTGCCGTGCTCAACTCGGGCAGAGCGGGCAGGGCGGGCGTTTCAGGCAGCAGGCTGACGAGGTCAGGCGTCGCTGGCAGGCTTGGCAATTCTGGCAAAGAGGGCAAACCGCCAGCCAGTAGACCGCTCAGCAGGCTCAACGGGGATTCTGGGGTGGTGAAGTTCAAAGTGCTCATGCAAAACCTTTCGGATTGGGTTCGGGTAAATACGAATCGGGAAAATACCGTTGTACTAAAGGACTAGTTATTTTAGCCGTTGAGTTGTGCCGATAAACCTTTCGAAGCGACTTTACTTGGGCTGACTTTAAAAATCCGGGTAATTTGTCACGGTTGAGTGGTGCATCGCACTGCGTGACTTGTGTACTTTGGTTTTCATGATTTTTCGCACACATCGACGCTGTTTGCGGTCTTTCTGTGGCCGGCTCGCGCTTGGTTTGTTGCTATCCTCAACGCCCGTTCCACCCCGACTTAACTTGGCGCTTGGCCCCCTATGAACCCCATGAATCGTTGTCTCATCCGCTGCGGTGCGACGGTTGTCGCCGGTTTGGTCTCGTGCGGCGCTGCCATGCTGGTTGGGGCCCAGGACCTCACCCCGCAGGCAGAACCGGCGGTGGCGCCTAAGCCCAGCGTGAGCCGGGTGGTGGTTCGCACGCTGGTGGACGGCACCGGTACGGTGAAAGCGACCCAAATCCGCGAGAGCAGCGGCAATTCCCGGTTGGACGAAGAGGCTTTGCAGGTGGTCGGCAAGGTTTGGAGCTTCAGCCCGCTGAAGATCAATGGCAAAGGCATTGAGGTTTGGGTCAATGTGCCCATCAACTTCGTGCAGGCCGAAACCCCTGCGGTCCCCGCTTCGCCGCCTGCATCGCTGCCGGCCGCCCCTGTCTTGCCGGAATCGGTACCCCCCGGCATGCAACCAACCAACCCGGCGCCAGAACCATCGGCAGGTGCGGTGCGGACGCAGCCTTCGGTGTCGGACGCAGTGCAAACACCGGCTTCTGCGCCGCCATCGGCGACAATACCGGCACCGACTGAGGCTGCCGCATCAGCCGCCGAAGCCCCTGACAGCGCTGTCACGCCAACGCCCGCCGCGTCGGCGGCCAGTGCGCCCAGGTAAACCGCGCCGCTTGGGGTTGAGCCCCGCGTAAACCCCAGCCTACGGCAACCGCCGCCCTCGCCGCTGGGGCAAAGTCTTCTTGTATGCTCAAAACCTCGCTGTCAGCGCGGTGGCTCCCACTGGCGCGGCGGCCCCCAGTTGTCACACCTCGGAGTTACTTCATGCCTCGCGTCTTCAATTTCAGCGCCGGTCCGGCGACCCTTCCCGAACCGGTGTTGCGTCAAGCAGCGACGGAGATGCTTGACTGGCACGGCTCCGGCATGTCGGTGATGGAAATGAGCCACCGCGGCAAGGAGTTCATCGCCATCCACGCCCAGGCTGAAGCTCTGTTGCGCGAATTGTTGGTCATTCCTCAAAACTACAAGGTGCTGTTCCTGCAGGGTGGCGCGATTGGCCAAAACGCCATCGTGCCTATGAACCTGCTGCGCGGTAAAACCAGCGCCGACTATGTGAGTACTGGCGACTGGTCGAAAAAGTCAATCAAGGAAGCCAAGGCCTATTGCAGCGTGAACGTGGCCGCGTCGTCGGAGGGCAGCCAGTTCACCAGCATCCCGCCGCAATCGGAATGGAAGCTCAACCCCGATGCCGCCTATGTGCACATCTGCTCCAACGAAACCATCGGCGGCGTGGAGTACCACTGGACGCCCGACACCGGCAGTGTGCCGCTGGTGGCCGACATGTCCTCTAACATCCTGTCCAAGCCGGTCGACGTCCGCAAGTACGGCCTGATCTACGCTGGCGCGCAGAAAAACATGGGCCCGTCGGGCCTGACGGTCGTGATCGTGCGCGAAGACCTGCTCGGCGGTGCGCTGCCGATCACGCCCTCGGCCTTTGACTACAAACAGCAGGCCGACAACGACTCCATGTTGAACACGCCGCCGACCTACGCCATTTACATCCTGGGTCTCGTCTGCCAATGGGTCAAAGACCAAGGTGGTCTGGAGGCCATGGCCAAACACAACCAGGCCAAGGCCGCCATCTTGTACGACTACCTTGACGGGAGCAGCTTCTACAGCACCCCGGTCGCGCGCGCCGACCGCTCGCTGATGAATGTACCTTTCAAACTGAAAGACGCCTCGCTCGACGACGCCTTCCTGAAAGGCGCCCAGACACTCGGCATGGTGCAGCTCAAGGGCCACCGCTCGGTGGGCGGCATGCGCGCCTCGATCTACAACGCGATGCCGGTCGAGGGTGTGCTGGCGTTGGTGGCTTACATGAAAGAGTTTGCCGAAAAGAACGCCTGAATCAGCCATCGGTCCACAAAAAATACACGGAGACAAACCGATGCGCCAACCCTTTGAGATTCTGGTGCTGAACCAGATTTCAGCCAACGGCCTCAAACGCCTGCCTGCCGAGCGTTACAACACAAGCAAAGACGCAGCCCAGCCCGACGCTGTGCTGGTGCGTTCGGCTGACATGCACCGCATGGCGATTGCCCCCAGCGTGTTGGCCATCGGCCGCGCGGGTGCAGGCACCAACAACATTCCGGTCCAGACCATGAGTGCGCGCGGCGTGCCTGTGTTCAACGCGCCCGGGGCCAATGCCAACGCAGTGAAGGAACTGGTGCTCGCCGGCATGTTGCTGGCTGCCCGCAACGTGGCCCCGGCCCTTCGCTTTGTGCACGGGTTGGACCCCGCCATGGTCGATATGGACAAGGCGGTGGAAGAGGGTAAGAAAAACTACGCCGGTTTCGAAGTGGCCGGACACACGCTGGGCATTGTGGGTTTGGGCAAGATCGGCTGCCTGGTGGCCGATGCCGCCATCAAGCTCGGGATGAACGTGCTGGGCTACGACCCCGAGATCACGGTCGACGCCGCTTGGAGCCTGCCCTCACAGGTGAAAAAGGCCGCCAGCGTCGCCGACGTGCTGAAGAACGCGCACTTCATCTCGCTGCATGTACCGCTGATCGCAGCCACCAAGCACCTGGTGAATGCCGACAACCTCAAGCTGGTGAAAGCCGGGGCCATTCTGTTGAACTTCTCCCGCGAAGGCGTGGTGGACGAACACGCCGCACTCGCCGCTCTGGACGCCAAGCAACTGGGTTGGTACGTTTGCGATTTCCCCAGCCCGGCCATCAATGGTCACGCGCGGGTCATTGCGCTTCCCCACCTGGGTGCCTCTACCCGCGAAGCGGAAGAGAACTGCGCCATCATGGTGGCAGACCAGCTGCGTGACTACCTGGAACACGGCAACATCGCCAACGCGGTGAATTTCCCCAACGTGGACATGCCACGCGAATCGGCCTACCGGGTGGCAATTGCCAACAGCAATGTGCCCAACATGTTGGGGCAAATTTCCACCGCCATGGCCAAGGCTGGCCTGAACATCCACAACATGGTCAACAAGTCGCGCGGCGACATGGCCTACACGTTGGTCGACATCGACAGCCCGGCCAGCGATGCGGCGCTGGCCGACATCCGTGGCATTGAAGGTGTGTTGGCGGTGCGCTATCTGCCATACAGTGGGGACTGACGTCGCTGGTGCAGGCCAGTGGGTCGGGTTTGTCCCTGCTGTGCTTGCCGGCACTGCCGGATGGCCCAGACGGCAGCGGCGTGCAGCGCCACAATAGGGCGATCCACTGTTTGCGGAGAACCCCATGGCCCACGCTTTCGCTTCCACCCTCAAAACTTTCAAGACCGCTTCTGGTAAGAGCGGCAAGTTGTACTCGCTGCCGGCGCTGACCAAACAGTTCCCCGGCATCGACCGACTGCCAGTGTCGATCCGCATTGTGCTGGAGTCGGTGCTGCGCAACTGCGACGGCAAGAAGATCACGCCTGCGCATGTGGCCGAGCTGGCGCGCTGGCAGCCCAGTGCGGCGCGCACCGACGAAATCCCGTTTGTGGTAGCCCGTGTGGTGCTGCAGGACTTCACCGGCATTCCCCTGCTGGCCGATCTTGCCGCGATGCGCAGCGTGGCCAAGAAGCTGGGCAAGGACCCCAAACGCATCGAGCCGTTGGTGCCGGTCGACCTGGTGGTGGACCACTCGGTGATGGTCGACCATTACGGCAAGAAAAATTCGCTCGACCTCAACATGAAGCTGGAATTCCAGCGCAACCGCGAGCGCTACGAGTTCATGAAATGGGGCATGCAGGCTTTCGACACCTTTGGTGTGGTCCCGCCGGGCTTTGGCATCGTGCACCAGGTCAACCTGGAATACCTGGCGCGCGGTGTGCATAAAACGGCGAAGGAGGTGTACTACCCCGACACGCTGGTCGGCACCGACAGCCACACCACCATGATCAACGGCATTGGCGTGGTGGGTTGGGGTGTGGGTGGGATCGAGGCCGAGGCCGCGATGCTGGGGCAGCCGGTCTACATGCTCACCCCCGACGTGGTGGGCATGGAGCTCACCGGCCGGCTGCGCGAAGGCGTCACCGCCACCGACCTGGTGCTGACGGTCACGGAGATCCTGCGCCAGCACAAGGTTGTGGGCAAATTCGTGGAGTTCTGTGGTGAGGGCACCCGCACGTTGTCGCTGCCCGACCGGGCCACCATTGCCAACATGGCGCCCGAGTACGGCGCGACCATGGGCTTTTTCCCGGTGGACGAGAAGACGCTCGATTACTTCAAAGGGACCGGCCGGAGCAAGGCCGAGATTGAGGCGTTTGAGGCCTACTTCCGCGCGCAGGGGCTGTTCGGCGTGCCGCTGGCGAAAGACATCCAGTATTCGCAATTGGTGAAGCTCGATCTCGGCAGTGTCACGCCCAGCCTGGCCGGGCCAAAACGGCCGCAGGACCGCATTGAACTTGGCAAGGTGGCAGCGCAGTTCGCCAGCCTTTTCAGCAAACCCAATGCCGAGAACGGCTTCAACCAGCCCGCCGAGTCGCTGCAGACCCGGTACCACCTGCGCGCCGACGAAGGCGCCGTGCCCGGCAAGGTGCCTGCCAATCCGGGCACGCCCGACGGTGCGCAGCGATCGGTCGTGGAGATGGAGGGTAACAAGCCCACACTCGCCGCGTCTCAGTCCGAGGCCAGCGCGCCCGTCAGAGGCGCTTCGGACATCACCATTGGCAATGGCGACGTGCTGATCGCCGCCATCACCAGCTGCACCAACACGTCTAACCCCAGCGTGCTGCTGGCCGCCGGCCTGTTGGCCAAGAAGGCGGTGGAGGCGGGGCTCAAGGTCAAGCCGCACATCAAGACCTCGCTGGCGCCGGGTTCGCGCATCGTCACCGAATACCTCACGAAAACCGGCCTCTTGCCCTACCTGGAAAAGCTCGGCTTTGCGCTGGCCGGTTACGGCTGCACCACCTGCATTGGCAATGCCGGCGACCTGACGCCCGAGCTGAACGATGTGATCACCAAGAACGACCTCATCTGTGCGGCGGTGCTGTCGGGCAACCGCAATTTCGAGGCGCGCATTCACCCCAACCTGAAAGCCAACTTTCTGGCCAGCCCGCCGCTGGTGGTGGCGTACGCCATTGCCGGCACGGTCAACCGCGACCTGATGACCGAGCCGGTCGGGAAAGGCAAGGGCGGCAAAGATGTGTACCTTGGCGACATCTGGCCCACCAGCGACGAGATCTACAAGTTGTTGAAGTTTGCGATGAACGGCAAGGCCTTCCGGGCCAATTACAGCAAGGTCAAGACCGAGCCTGGCAAGCTGTGGGAAAAAGTTAAGGGTGTGACCGGACAGACCTACAACTGGCCCGCCAGCACCTACATTGCCGAGCCGCCTTTCTTCAATGACTTCGCGTTGGCAGCGTCAACCGGTGGTGCAACCGATGTGCGACAGGCCCGTATCATGGCGCTGTTTGGCGACTCCATCACCACCGACCACATCTCGCCTGCCGGGTCCATCAAGGAGAGTTCACCCGCCGGGCAGTGGCTGATCGCCAATGGCGTGTTGAAGGCCGACTTCAACAGCTACGGTGCGCGCCGTGGCAACCACGACGTGATGATGCGTGGCACCTTTGCCAACGTGCGCATCAAGAACCTGATGATTCCGCCGGGTGCCGACGGCTCGCGCGAAGAGGGCGGCATGACCTTGTTCCAGCCCACCCCGGCTGCGGCCGCGGCCGGCGCACGTCCCGACAAGAAATTCATCTACGACGCCGCGATGCAGTACATCGCCGAAGGCACCCCCACGGTGATTTTTGCTGGAGATGAATACGGTACCGGCTCCTCGCGCGACTGGGCCGCCAAGGGCACGCAGTTGCTGGGTATCAAGGCGGTCGTGGCGCGCAGCTTTGAGCGCATTCACCGCAACAACCTGGTTGGCATGGGCGTGTTGCCGCTGCAGTTCAAGGGCAGCGATTCATGGCAATCGCTGGGTCTGAAAGGCAATGAAGTGATCGATGTGCTGCCCGATCCCGACCTGCGGCCGCAGAGCGATGCCACGCTGGTCATCACCCGGGCTGATGGTACGCAGCAGCAGGTGACAGTGACGCTGCGCATCGACACGCCGATCGAGGTGGATTACTACCGTGCTGGCGGCATCTTGCCCTTCGTCCTGCGGCAGCTTCTGTCAGCGTGAACCTTCCGGTCCTTGTTGCAGGCGGCGGTATTGGCGGGTTGGCCACAGCGCTGGCTTTGTCGCGCGCTGGCTTGCCGGTCACGGTGCTGGAGCAGGCCGCCGGCTTTGCCGATGTGGGTGCCGGTATCCAGTTGGGGCCCAACGCAGTGCGCCTGCTTGACGGCTGGGGCCTGGGCGCTGCGCTGCGTGCCTTGGCGGCCCAGCCGCAGCAACTGCTGGTGCGCGACGCGCACGACGGCAGCACCCTGGGCCGCTTGCGTTTGGGCACGGCCATGTGCGAACGCTATGGCCACGACTACCTGTGTGCCCACCGGGCCGACCTGCACGGCTTGCTGCTGGGCGCAGCGCAGCAAGCAGGGGCGAGTGTCGTGTCGGGATTCACTATTAAAGCAATAGCTGAATCGCAAGGAAATACAAGGGTTCAGGGCATAAATTGTTCAAAGAATGTCCAAAATCTGGATGGACAGGCCCTGATTGGCTGCGATGGCCTGTGGAGTGTGGTGCGGCAACACCTTTTGCGTGACGGCCCGCCCCGCGCCACCGGGCACCTGGCCTACCGCGCTCTGCTGCAGTCACAGTCGGCACCCGCGGCTGCGGCGCGTCAGGACGTCACCGTCTGGCTCGGCCCGCGCATGCATGTTGTCTGCTACCCGGTACGCGGAGGCGCATGGCTGAATGTGGTGGCGGTGGTGCACGGCCAGTTGTCTGGCGCCGATCAGCAGCGTGGATGGACACATACAGCCGACGCGCCCACGCTGCTGGCTGCGCTGCCTGGGGCCCACGCCAGCCTTCGCGACCTGGTGCAGGCCGCGCCCGGCTGGAGCCGCTGGGTGTTGCATGACCGGTCCCCCCTGCGATCTGCCGCGCCGTATGCCCAAGGCCGCATCGCCCTTCTGGGCGACGCGGCTCACCCCATGCGGCCCTACTTGGCCCAAGGCGCGGCGATGGCACTGGAAGACGCTGCCGCACTGGCACAGGCCCTGAAAACCAAGGCCCACGATGTGCCGCAGGCCTTGCAGCAGTACGCCGCCGCCCGCTGGCAGCGCAACGCGCGGGTGCAGCAAAAGGCGCAGCGTAACGGCCGCATCTTTCACGCCCAGGGGCCACTGCGGCTGGCCCGCAACTTGGCCATGCGCCTGGGCGGCGAGCGGTTGCTTGACACGCCCTGGCTCTACAGCGGCCATTTGCGCGACGCCATTTGAGCCTGCAACCGGCTTAACCAGCGACGGCTGGGCACCCGGCTGCGCCAATTTGGAGCAGCTTGAGCGCGGCGCGAACCCCCGCTGTTTCAAATTTGCACACAGAGCTTGAGCAGATGCTTAGGGTATTCAGGCGCTTGGCTTTGTGTCCGTCTCGTCTCTAGAATCGTATGCATACATTTGCATATGATTAGGAGCCACTGATGGAAAAGGTCCTGCACATCAACGCCGACAAGTGCACCGGCTGCCTGCAATGCGAGATGGCTTGCAGCTACGAACACCACGGCGTGTTCGCCACCGCCAAGTCGCGCATCAAGGTGTTTGACTTCCATGAGACCGGCAAAAAAGTGCCCTACACCTGCACCCAGTGCGACGAGGCCTGGTGCCTGCACGCCTGCCCGGTCGAGGCGATCACGCTCGACAAGCTGACCGGCGCGAAGGTCGTCAACGAGACCACCTGCGTGGGCTGCAAGG